>JBBQDF010000240.1:0-4989 GCA_038319475.1 Thermoanaerobaculia bacterium | reverse complement strand
GAGCGCGCGGATGACCCGGACATCCGCGAGGCCCTCGCGGCCCGAAGGCTCCGGGTCGCGGCCGGCCGCGACGCAGTCGGAGAACTCGAGGATCTCCGGGGCGACCTGATCACGTTTCTCGAACTTCTTCTCGCGGACCTTCCCCCCGATCGTCAGGCGGTGGGTCATGCCCTCGGCGAATTCGAACGCGGGGTCGACGCGCAGGTTGCCCTTCGTTCCGAAGACCTCGTAGTGGTGGCACGACGCGGCGCCGAAGCTTGATGTGAACGTCGCCAGCCGGTCGCCCGGGAATTTGAGCATCGCGCTCGTCATCTCGTCGGCGCGCCGGAATCGCGGGTCGTCGCGGCTCGCCGAAAACGCGAACACTTCTTCGGGCTCGCTCCGGAACAGAGCTCGCGCCGCGTTCAAGCAGTAGATGCCGATGTCGTAAAGGGTCCCGCCTCCCTCTTCGATCGGGTTCAGGCGGATATTGTCCGGGTCCTTCACGTCGTTGCAGAACACGGAGCTGAAGATGCGGGGCTCACCGAGCCGCCCGGACTGGACGATGTCGGCCGCCGTCAGGTTCGCCTTCTCGAAGTGGAGGCGGTACGCGACCATGAGCCGGACGCGGTTGTCCCGGCACGCCCGGATCATCGCTCGACAGTCCTTCTCCGTCACGGCCATGGGCTTCTCGGTCAGAACGTGGACTCCCGCGCGCGCCGCCCGGACCGTGTAGTCCCGGTGCAGGTGGTTGGGGAGAGCGATGTAAACCGCGTCGATGTCGCCCGAGCGAAGGGCCGCGTCATACCTGTCGTATCCAAACAGCCGCTCGGAATCGATCCCGTATTTCCGCCCGAGCTTCCGGAGCTTGGCGGGATCGTCCGAGAAGAGCGCGACGAGCTCCGAGTTACGCACCGCGTGCTCGAAGGCGGGGAGGATTGCCGCCTGCGCGAACCAGCCGAGCCCGACGACTCCGTAGCGGATCTTTTTCGAATCGTTATTCCGCGCCGCGGCCGGTCGTGCGCGCCGGCCCTTTTCCTGCTTCGGCATCCGATCTCCCTTCCACGGTTCTCGGGTGAGGAGAGCGCAAGGACGGTGCCACCGGCGGGACGGAGTTGAGGATTACGGGGCTCGAGAGTTGACCCCCAACTTCTCTATCGCACGCCCTCCTCGAAGCTGCCCCGCGGGTCGAAGTCGACGGGAATCGAGGCGGTGGCCTTCAGCGCGTCGGAAAGCTCGGCCGGCATCGCTTCGTACTTCTTGAACCAGGCCTCCGCGCGCGCCCGGTCGCCCGTCGCCTCGATCTCGAGCAGCTCTTTTGCGAGCGCCGCGATCGCGATCGGCATGCGGGCGAAGTCGATCACGTAACGCCCGGACTGCCGGTCACGCGCGATCGCGCCTCTTTCCGACAGGAAATTGAACTCCATCATCTCGGCGCGCGCGTGCGCCTCACCCGTCCCGAACCGCACGGTGCGGAAAATGCCTCCGACGTGGGACGCGTAATACTCCTCCGCGCGATCCCTGGGAAGAGCGCCATGGCGGATCAGCCAGTCGAGGCCGAAGAGGCCGCCCGCGTCGGCCTTCGCTTCTTCGAGCCCGGAGAACGCCGGACCGATCGCCTCCCGGATGTCCCGCTTTTTTCCTCCCTGGCGCGCGAACGCCGGCCCGAGGCCGTGGCTGATCTCGTGCATGAGAGTTCCAACCAGATAGCCCTCGCCCGTGACCTTCGCGGCCTGGTCCTCGCGCAGCAGCACGCGGGAGACCGGGATGATCACCTCGTTGACCCGCGCATCCATGTAGTTCTTGAAAAAGATCCGCTTGCTTCCCTTCTTCTCGTGAATACGCGGATCGTTCGGGAGGTTGTCGGCCACCGCCTGGTATCCGTGGCGGAGGTCGCCCGCGCGAAACGGCGTGTCCATGACTTCCATGGGAGCCCGGTGTCCGCGCTTGGAGGGACGGTCCTCCGGGGGCAGCGGCAGAGCGTCCTGGATTTCGGGCACGTACTTCTGGAAGAGGGCGAGCTTCCGGCTCTCCCCCTCGTTGCGCACCAGCACGGCCGCGCCGTAGGAGGTCTTCACTCCGAGCAGGTCGTCCAGGTACGTCTCGTACGGCGCGAAGATGATGTCGAATCTGGGATCGACGAGGTCGACCCACGCGAGATCGCTCTCGTAGTAGTCGTCGGTGAGAAGGGCGGACGCGCGCAGCCGGAGGAACTTCGCGAATGCGCGGTCCGACGACAGGTTCGCCGCGTCTCGCAGGAGCGCGGCCGCGCGTTCGAGCCAGGGGCGATACACAACGTGGTACGGAATCGCCTTCAGCCGCGCGCCGTCGCGCACGACGACCGTGCGCTCGCCGTAAATCCCCGCTTTTTCCTCCGGATGCGCGGCGACGTAGGCCTCGATGTCCGCGCGCGTCAACCCGACGGGATAGAGGCCCCGGCCCGGAGGCGTCGTGCCGCCTCCCACGAACGGGCGGTTCTCGTCTAAGAGGTCGTACCGTCCCCCGTTGATCCAGAGATAACGGCGCAGGGCTTTCTCAGAGCGATCCGTCGAGCTTCCGAGTGACTGAAAGAGCGCGAGGCCCTCGGGATCCATCTGGCGCCAGTAAACATTTTCGAGCTCGCGGCTGGCGGCGACGAGCTTCTCGATGAGCTGCCGCTCGCGGGCGCTCAGCGACTCGGATCGAAAAGGCAGATCGACGCTCTTCCAGCGGCCGAGCCGCTGCTCGATGTCTGAGACGACCGATCCGTTCACGGCACCCGATTGTGCCGCGAAGAGCGCGACGGAAAACAGGATGGCCGGGCCCAGAGCCGTCAGGAAAATCTTTTTCATTCGGAAAGGATATCGGAGAGAAGAGGGTTCAGGTTCAGTGTTCGATCCGGGCTCTGCCACCGCCTCCGGGCTCCGACCGTGGGCCTCAAATCTCAACTCTTAGGCTGAACGCTCGACCCTGGACGCTCGACCGTCTTCCGCCCCCCCGTGGTATCCTTGACGTTCGTTTTTGGATCGACGGTCCCACCCATGCCGCGCCTCCGCGGCGGCGGTACCCCGGGAGAAATCATGGACGAGCAGACCAAGCAGAAAGACTGGATCAACATTCTCTTCCTGTCATTGACCCCGGTCATCGGCGTCGTGGGCACCGCGCTCTACGCCTGGAAGAACGGCGTCCAGTGGTGGCAGCCCGCGCTGCTCTTCGTTCTGTTTTCGCTGGTGAGCTTTTCCGTCACCGCGGGATATCACCGCTGCTTCTCTCACAAAAGCTACAACGCGCACCCGGCTCTTCAGGCCTTTTATCTGTTCTTCGGCGCCATGGCCCTGCAGAACTCGGTGCTCAAGTGGTCGGCGGACCACCGCGACCATCACCGGTACGTCGACAAGGAGTGGGATCCGTACAGCATCCGCCGGGGCGGCCTGTCGGCGCACATCTTCTGGCTCTTCTACAAGGAGCCGTCGGAGCGTTCCTACGAAAACGTGCCGGACCTCGCGGGCAACCGCATGGTGAGCTGGCAGTACCGCTGGTCTCACGCCATCGGCATCGTCGCGGGGCTCGGGATCCCGACCGCGATCGGAGCGCTTTTCGGAAGCCCCCTGGCGGGGCTTCTCTGGGGCGGGTTCCTCCGGATCGCGCTCATCCATCACACGACGTTTCTCGTGAACTCGGTCGCGCACCTCTACGGGACGCGCCCCTACACGGAAGAAAATTCGGCGCGCGACAATGGCCTGCTCGCGTTCTTCACGAATGGCGAGGGGTACCACAACTTTCATCACAAGTTTCCGGCGGACTTCCGCAACGGGGTGCGCTGGTGGCAGTGGGATCCCACGAAATGGCTCATTGCTTCCCTGCACTTCGTCGGACTCGCCCGCGACCTGAAGGCGACGCCGCGCGCCGTGATCGAGAAGTCGCGCCTTCGGATGAATCTTGCCAGAGCCGAGGAGCGCCTTCGCTTCGCGCCGACTGAGGTCGGCGAAGCGGTGAGACTCCGGATGGACAGGGCGCATGGCGCGCTCGACCGCGCGTCCGCTCTGTGGCACGAGATCGACGAGCGCCGGCGCGAAATGGTCGTGCGGGGCCGCCGGAGATCGTCAGAGCTCGCGCAGAGCCTCGATGCCTCCTTTCGCGAGTACAAGGCATCGATCGGCGTGGCGCGGCGCGAGTGGCGCCTGGCCGCCCGCATGCTCTCGAAGATTCCCGACGCGGTGTAGGTGGTTGAAGGCGTTGAGCGTTCAGCGTTGAGCGTTTCAGGCGGTGCATAAGGGCGCTCGAATCCTCCGCGTGACGGGTCGCGCGCGCTCGTCGGGCTGACAGCTCGCAATTGATGGCTGCGGCGCCCGCTGGGGTACTCTCCGCCGCATGGCCCATTTCGCCTCCTCGCCGCGGCGCGTGGCGCTGGTCGCAGGAATCCGGACGCCCTTCGTCCGATCCGGAACGTCTTTCGACGACCTGACGGCGGTTGAACTCGGCGGAATGGCGGTCAAGGAGCTCGTCGCCCGGCACGACTTCGACGGAAACGCCGTGGATGAGCTCATCTACGGAACCGTGATTCCCTCGGTCGCCCGTCCCAATATCGCGCGGGAAGTGGTGTTCGAGGCGGGCCTGCCGATGCACCTCCCGGCGTCGTCGGTCGTGATGGCGTGCGCCTCCTCGAATCGGGCGATCACCGATGCCGCGGAACGTATCGCCCTCGGGCTCGCCGAGGTGGTCATCGCGGGAGGATCGGAGTGCCTGTCGGATATCCCGGTGTTGTTTTCCCGCAAGTTCACCCGCCGCCTGATGAGGCTGTCGAAATCGAGGTCCGCCGGAGCGAAGGCGAAGGTGTTCGCCGGGTTCCGGCTGGCGGAGCTCGCGCCGAACCCTCCGGCGATCGCGGAATACACCACGGGCCTCTCGATGGGACAGTCGGCCGAAAAGATGGCGAAGGAGAACGGAATTTCCCGCCAGGCGCAGGACGAGCTCGCCCTGCGCAGCCATCAGAGGGCGGCCGCCGCATGGGACGGCGGCGTTCTCGGGCCC
>JBBQDF010000239.1:0-5021 GCA_038319475.1 Thermoanaerobaculia bacterium | reverse complement strand
TTTTCCACTGATCCGGATCCCGCTCTCCTGAATGAGGCGATCGAGCTCCCCGGCCGACAACGCGCGCGTGTGGGACGGGTCCCGCAGTTTCTCGAGATCGTTGTAGTGCGCGGCAAGCTCCGTGTCGTCGGGGGCGACGATGTCGATCACGCCGACGCGTCCGCCGGTCCGGCAAACCCGCGCCATTTCGAGAAGCACCACCGCCGGGTCCTGGAAGTGGTGAATGGAGAAGCGCGTGACGACCATGTCAAAAGAGTTCGGGTCGTAGGGCAGGTCTTCCGCCGCCCCCTTTTCGAAGCGCACGTTCGTGAGCTTTTGGCGTTCAGCGGCGCGGCGGCCTTCCTCCATCATTTCGGGAGTCAGATCGAGCGCCACGACGGAACGAACGCGGGGCGCGATCGCGCGGCTCAGCAGCCCCGCTCCGGCGGCGACGTCGAGCACGTCGTCGTCGCGTTCGAGGCCGAGCCGGTCCACTGCCCACTTGAGGTCCTCCGAGATCAGATCCCGGCCCCACCTCGCCGCCTGGCGGGCGAATTCGGCGCGGATCGCCTCGTGCTGGCGCTCGAAATCGCCGAGGTCCTTCGTCACGGGATGAGTGAATCACAGGGGTCGTGACCGTGTATCGCGGCATGATGCGTAGCGGGCGAGCCGGCCGCCGGGAAGGAGCCCTTCATGCACCCACAATTCGGCTCGCCGGCTTTCAAGGCGGATCCTTATCCCTTCTATGCCCGGCTCAGGGACGCCGAGCCGGTTTGCCGCGTGCAATTGAAAAACGGCCGGAGCGCCTGGCTGATCACCCTGTACGACGATGTGCTGCGCGCGCTGAAAGACGAACGCCTCGCCAAGGACCGCACGCGGGCCCTCACCCCCCGGCAGCTCGGCCGACAGCCCTGGGTGCCCGCGATGTTTCGCCCGCTGACCCGCAACATGCTGGACCTGGACGCCCCCGATCACACGCGTCTCCGCGGCCTCGTCCACCGGGCGTTCACTCCGCGCCTGGTGGAAGCCATGCGCCGGAGAGTCGAAGAGCTCACGGACTCCCTGATGGATGCGGCGCACGCCCGGGGCCGCCTGGATCTGGTCCGCGACTACGCGCTCCCGCTCCCGACGACGATCATCGCGGAGATGCTGGGGATCGCGGCGGCGGACCGCCATCGGTTTCATCGCTGGTCCACGGCCATCGTCACCTCGACCGCGTCGAGTTGGGGAATGTTCCTCGCCATCCCGCACGTCGCCGCGTTTTTGCGGTACATCCGCGGCCTCGTACGGGCGCGGCGGCTCGCCGCGGGCGATGACCTCGTGAGCGCGCTGGTCGCCGCGGAGGAAGCGGGCGAGCAATTGAACGAAGACGAGCTCCTCGCGATGGTGTTTCTTCTCTTGATCGCGGGGCATGAGACCACCGTCAACCTGATCGGTAACGGAGCTCTCGCGCTGCTTCGCCACCCCGATCAGATGGATCGGCTCCGGCAACAGCCGGCGCTCGGAAAGTCGGCCATAGAAGAGCTCCTTCGCTTCGAAAGCCCGCTCGAGACGGCGACTGAGCGTTATTCGAGCGAAGACGTCGCGATCTCGGGAGTCACGATCCCCCAGGGCGAGACCGTGTACGCCGTGCTCGCGTCCGCAAACCGCGACGAGCGCCAGTTTCCGGACCCCGACACGCTCGACATCGCCCGCGAGCCGAACCGGCATCTCGCGTTCGGGATGGGCGTCCACTATTGCCTGGGCGCTCCGCTCGCGCGGCTCGAGGGCCAGATCGCGTTCGAGACCCTCCTTCGACGCGCGCCGAACCTCCGACTCGCGATCTCTCCCGAGAAGTTGCGCTGGCGCGGAGGCCTCGTGCTGCGCGGCCTGCGATCCCTGCCGGTCACTGTGCGTTAAACGAAAAGTCCGGGGGGAAACGTTCGCGCTTCCTCCCCGGACCCGGCCCGAGTCGAACAATCAGCGCGGGTGCCGCCGGTCCTGAAAACATCCCTCCAGGCGGCTTTGCTGATCCGGGCCTAACTTCGCCAGGACCTGCTCGCGAACCGCGGCGATGTCGGCGCGGAGCTTCTCGGAGTTTGCGTGCTGAGACAGAACGTCGGCGCCGATGACGCACTTGTCCGCCCGCGCGGCCAGATCCGCTTCCACCTTCTGACGCGCGACCCTGACGGATTCGAGGTCGGTCCGAAGGTTCGGCTTCGCCCCCGAGAAAATTGCCTCGATCGCGTCCTTCTGGTCGGCCGTCAGATCGAGGAGCGAGAGGCAATGGTGCAGGCGGTGGAGCGCGAAGGCGGGACCCTGCGCGTGTGGACCATCGAGGGGACGTCGCTGCTGCGCGAAGCTCGAAGAGGTCGAGGCGATCGTCGCCACGAGCGAAAACGCGAGAACGGGGACGAATCGTTTCATGGAGAGCTCCTTTATTCCGTCAGCCCGACGCTGCTTTCGGGCCCTTCCGATGCACTCATGAGACGAACGGCGGGGCGGAGGGGATTACACTGTCGCTTCCGCCCGTTACGGGATCTGCGTTCGCTGCGGCGAACGCACCGCCCGGCGGCTCGCCTGTCGGCTCGACCGCCGGGCTGATCCCTCCGCTCGCTTCCGCTCCCGCGTATTCGGGGGATGCGGTAGCGCTGCCGTTTGGCGGGATCAGGATCTGGTGGACCGATCTTTTTCGGGCGGGCGTGGTTGAGAGGGCGGGTGATTTCTGGCGGAGGCGAGGAGCAGGAGAGCGCCGGCGGTGATCGCTACGTCGGCTATGTTGAAAATTCCGGTCGAGAAACCCGCCGCTCTGAAGATGACGAAGTCGGTGACGCTGCCTTCGCGGAGGCGGTCGATCAGGTTGCCGGCTCCGCCGCCGGCCATGAGCGCGCCCGCGATGGTGAAGGTCGGGGAGGCGCCGTCGGATGCGAGCAGGGCGCGGACGCCGAGGAGCAGCGCGACCGCCACGCTCAGGGTGAAGAGTCCGTATCGGAGCCATTCGGGGAGGCCGGCTCCGACGGAAAAAAATGCGCCCGGATTCTGCGCGTGCACGAAAGTGAGAGGGCCTGACGTGACGGGTCCCGCGGCGAGGAGGGAGCGGGCGAGGTGCTTTGTCGCCTGATCACAGCCGATCGTCGCGAGCAGCGGGACAGCGACTAGGACTTGCCGGTACCGTTCGTTCATTCGCGCGTTCCGCCTCCCGCACAACGCTACACTGCCGGGGTGAGATCGGTTGGCGTCGGTCTTCTCGTGCTGCTGACCGCTTCGGCGGTGCCTGCGGCGGAGAGCGCGCCCGTCACCATCCGCGCCAATCTGCTTCTGGACGGCCGCGGCGGCCGGATCGACCGGCCGATTCTTCTGAAGGTCTCCGCCGGAAAGATCCTCTCGATCGAAACCGACAGCGGAGCCGCAGCGCGCGTCGACTATGACCTGACGGGAACGACCGTCCTGCCGGGGTTGATCGACACGCACGTCCATCTCGCATGGACCCTGACGGGAGAGGGGCGGCTCCACACCGAAAAGGACGCCGAGACCCCCGCGCAGACCGCGCTCGCGCAGGCGGGGAACCTCTGGAGCACGCTGCAGGCCGGCTTCACGACGGTGCAGAGCGTCGGCTCGCCATCCGAGAAGGACCTGCGCGCGGCGGTCGAGAGACGCGCGCTCCCCGGCCCACGCGTTCTGACCTCGCTCGAGCCTCTCTCGGACGAAACCGCGACTCCCGCCGCCCTTCGGAAGGCCGTCCGCGACCGCAAGGCCGAAGGCGCGGACGTCATCAAGATTTTCGCCTCTCGAAGCATCCGCGAGGGCGGCAGGCAGACCCTTTCGCAGGAGCAGCTCGAGGCCGCGTGCGGAGAGGCGCGAAACGCCGGTCTCCGCACGCTCGTGCACGCCCACAGCCCGGAGAGCATGCGAGCCGCCGCTCTGGCGGGATGCACCCAGGTGGAGCACGGGGTTTTCGCGACGCGCGAAGCGCTCGAGACGCTCGCATCGAGCGGCACGATCCTGGATCCCCAGGTCTGCCTCGTGTTCCGCAACTATCTCGACAACAAGCCTCGGTTTCTCGGCATCGGGAACTACACGGAGGAGGGCTTCGCCGCGATGGAACGCGCCCTACCAACCGCCGAGGCGGCGTTCCGTCGGGCGCTCGCGACGCCGGGCCTGAAGATCGTCTTCGGGACGGATGCGGTGGCGGGCGCCCACGGCCGAAATGCCGAGGAACTGATCTGCCGGGTTCGCGCGGGGCAGTCTTCTCGCGACGCCATCGTCTCCGCGACTTCTGCCGCCGCCGCGTCTCTCGCGCTCGAGCGGGAAGTGGGGGCCCTCGCGCCCGGCCTCCAGGCGGACATCGTCGCGGTCGCCGGCGATCCGGAACGCGACATCGCGGCGATGTCGCGCGTGGTTTTCGTGATGAGGGGCGGCGTCGTCTACAGAGACGAGCCCCGTGGGCGCGTCGTCAAGCGGACGATGTCCCGGCGGGAGGCGCCCGGCCGCTGAATCGTTTCGATCGACGACTCTCCTCCGCAGCCGCCCGACGCCCGTCGCTCGAAGACGGCCCCGGCTAACTTCCCCCGCCGGTCAACCCGAGAGGCTTCAACTCGCGGGTCACCAGCGCGTCGAATTCGGCGGAGACGTCGTTCAATTCGCGCCGGAGAGCCTCGACGCGCTCGACCTGATAGCGCGCCGGTTTGCCCTCCCAGCCGTTTAAGGCTCCATAGACCGTATCGAGGTTCTCGCGAATGCGCTCTTCCCCGGTGATCGCTCCGCCTTCCTTCGTCGCGACGATCTTGCGCTTCACTTCGTCGAGCGCGCGGACCGCGTCGCGCAGCTTCCCGCGGGCGGGGTCCGTCTCCGCGGCCGACCCGGCCCGTTCTGCCGCCGCGCGCCGCGCCGCGTCGATGCGGTCCACGAGCGCGCTCATGTCGTTGAAGAGCGCGTGCGCCTTCATCACGGCCTCGTATTGCTCGCGGCGGTCGGCGGGGCCGTACGACGCCCGCCGGTCGATCCCGATCTCGAGCTTCGTCTCGATCGAGTCTGCGCCGCGGGTCAGGCGAACCGTGTACGTC
>JBBQDF010000238.1:0-5025 GCA_038319475.1 Thermoanaerobaculia bacterium | reverse complement strand
GGAGATGCCGGTGCCGGTGTCGCTGACGCTGATCGAGAGATCCCCGTCCTTCTCGGACTGAAGGGCGATGGTCACGGTGCCTCCCTCGGGAGTGTAGCGGAGCGCATTGTCGATCAAGTTGTCGAGAACGCGCTCGACCAGGCCGACGTCCCCTCGCGCGAGAGGAAGGTCCCGGGGAGGAGGAGCCGCGGTCAGCAAGACACCTTTGGTTTGCGCGGCCAGGCGAAACTTCTGGGCGACGTCCGACACGAGCTCCGGGAGAGAAAAGGGCTCGAGCGCCGGGGCAGTCTGCCGCGAGTCAAGAGTCGCGAGCTCGAAGAGCTCCGAGACCAGCATTCCCAGATTCTCGCTGTGCCGGGCTGCGGTCTCGAGATAGTCCCGCCTTTCCGCGGCCGACAGAGTGTCCTGCTTCAACAACAGCGTGTCGAGATAGCCGCGCAGGGCCGTGAGCGGAGTGCGCAGATCGTGCGACACGTTGGCGACGAGCTCCCGTCTGAGGGCGTCGGTTTCCGTCAGCCTGCGCATCTGCTCCGCGATGCGGCCGGCCATGAGCCGAAAGGAATCGGCGAGGTCCTCGATCTCGTCTCCGGATAAGGGCGTCGGGCGATCGATCGCCATGTCCGAAAACCCGTTCCTCGTGAAGCCGTCGACTGTCTCTGTCAGGTTCCGCAGACGCCGCGTCAGCATCCGGAAGAGAAGGAGGCCCGCCACAGTCGTCAGCAAGACCGCGGCGATGCCAGCCAGCAGACTCTGGCTCACCACGTAGCTGTTCCTCAAGAGGCCCGCCGCTGTCTCATATTGCTCGCCTCCGAGGATGACGTAAAGGAATCCCTGCCTGACAGTCGGGGACGAAAACGGGGGCGGAGGCAAGATCGCGACCGAAAAGACCTTCTGCCGGCGCCCGTCACGCGGATCGTCCCCGAGAATCGGAAGCTTCTCGCTGCCCGCCAGAAACCGTTGGATCGGCCGGAGGTCGACTCGCTCTCTCTTGACGGTCCCGGGTGGAGCGGAGTAGGCGAGGATATGGCCCGTCGGGTCGAGCAGGTAAATTTCTATCGACGGGTTGATGACCATCAGCATCTTGAAGACGCGCTCGAGCGCCTTGTGGTTGATCCGCCCGTTCGTCATCAGAATCTCCTCGGAGGCGAGATGGCCGGCGAGGGTCCGATTCAGGCGCTGATCGACCTCCTGGCGGTAAAGGCGCGTCGTTGCGAGGGTCGACGCGACGTGGAATGCGCCAAACAAAAGGAAGAGGGCCAGGAGCGCCGCTGCGAGCTTCGCGTACAGTGTGTGAAACATGGCTACGCCTCGTCTCGGGCCTCACGGAACTTATAACCGACGCCCCATACCGTCAGAACGTATCGAGGTTTCGAAGGGTCGTCTTCGATTTTTGCACGAAGGCGATTGATGTGAGTGTTGACGGTGTGACTATATCCCTCATGGCTGTAACCCCAGACAGAGTCCAATAGTTCCGCGCGCGTATAGACGCGGCCCGGATGCAGCGCGAAATGCCGAAGCAGATCGAACTCGCGCGCGGTCAGGTCGACCGGTGCCCCGTGCAGAAGTACGCGACGCTTTTCGTCGTCGATCGTAAGTGCGCCAAGAGTCAGGGTGCGAGCAGGCGCCTGGGCCCCGGCCGCCTCGACCCGCCGGAATATGGCCCGCGCACGCGCGACGAGTTCGCGGACCGAAAACGGCTTCGTCAGATAGTCGTCCGCTCCCGTCTCGAGACCCGTGACCCGATCGAACTCGGAGGACCTCGCTGTCAGCATGAGGATCGGGACCCAGCGGGTATGTCTCCTCAGACGACGGCAGATCTCCAGCCCTCCCAGGCCGGGAAGCGTCAGATCCAGAACGACGAGATGATGCCCGCCGGCGACGGCCCGATCGAGGCCTTCGGAGCCATCCGCGACGTGGTCGACTTCCCATCCCGCATCGCGTAAGTGGATATCGAGCAGCCTCGCGATATCGGGGTCGTCTTCGATGACGAGGATCCTTTTGGCCATTTTCCTCCCGGCGGAAAAACTCTCAGAAAAGCCTCAGCGGAGCCACCGAGAGCTCCTGCTCTCGCCGTCATCGAATCTGCGCGGTTAGGCTTCGGGTACGCATGGCCGGCGCACTTTGGATCTCCGGCGGACGCTTGAGCGTCTCGAAGGGCCGGATTCATGGGAGAGGTTGGGGTTGTACGGGCTGGCTCCCGAATCGCGCTCCGTTAAAATCCTACCTGAGGAGTCATTTCTACGGGAAGTCCACCTTCCTGGTCCCGGTTGGACGTGTTTTAGGGCGTGTTTGGAGATTCAGGTCCGACACGGGCAAGCCGGCTGGCGAAACGAAGGATCGGAGAGGACATGAAACCGACGAATCGTCCGAATGGCGGGGCCGCTTCCGCGAACATCACCAGGCGGATTCAAGAGCTGGGGGATTGGAGAGGTGAGACTCTCGCTCAGGTCCGGCAGCTCATCCACGATGCCGACCCCGACATCCAGGAGGAGTGGAAATGGGAGAAGCCAAAATCCCCCGGAACGCCCGTCTGGTCCCATGACGGCGGCGTCTGCACGGGGGAATCGTACAAACAGGTCGTGAAGCTCACCTTCTTTCGCGGTGCCTCCATCAAAGACCCGAAGAAGCTCTTCAATTCCAGCCTGGAAGGGAACACGCGGCGTGCGATCGACCTCCGCGAAGGGGAGAAGATCAACGAAGCGGCCTTCAAGCAACTCATCCGCGCCGCGGTGGCGGCCAACTCAGCAGTGCGCGCTCCACGGGCAGCCAGGAAGTAAGCCCGGCTCTCAGGGGTAGCGCTTCCTCCCGCGGGCATTCGTCACGACTTGAAGAAGCTCAGCAGGTCGGCATTGATAGTGGCGGCCTCGGTCGTCGGCATGCCGTGGGGAAAGCCTTTGTAGGTTTTCAGAGTGCCGTTCTTCAGCAGCTTTGCCGCTGCGTCGATTCGGCCGGCGGGCTACCTCATGGGCGTGGGCGCGGGACCCGGGCTCCGGCGCATCCGCGGAGTCGTCGTGACGTCCGGGTTCGGTTTGGGGGTCGTGTCGGTGCCCGGTGTGTTCCGATAGCCCGGAGTCTCCTGCATGCCCGGCGTGAGCCGGGCGTCCGGTGTGCGCATCCCGGTCGGGCCCTGCGTGCCCGCGATCGCGGGGGTCGTCCAGCTTCCCGCTGGCGGCGTCGGCTTTTGTGATACCTGAGCCAGGACGGCCGCCGCGGCGCCCGCCACCAGGGCGAGCGACCCCGCAGCCAGCGGCGTGAATCGCGATCTGTATTTCATGAGTGACATCCTTTCCCGACACGACCTCGTGTGGACTCCTCCCGTGCTTACCCGGGTCAACGATCGTCGGACGGCAGTTGTGCAAGGCTTGTGCCGGGACGGGAGAGCGAGCACAGTGTAAAGTTGTCACTCCCTTCCCCATGCGGTCTCTCCTCCCACTCGCCCTCCTCGTCGCGGTCCCGATGAACGCGGGCGCGCGGCCCCGAGCCGTGGTGGCCTCGGGCCCCTCGACGGGGACGTCCGGCTGGTATGCGCGGGTCTCTCCAGCCGACGCCGCTTCCTCCGTCCACGTGCGCACACTCGCGGCGCCCGCCGCGCGGCCCGAGCTGGAGGTTCCGGATCTTCCCGATCCGCCGCGCCTCTCCGCGGCCGCTCCGGCTACGGGCCCCAACCCGACGGATGATCCGGCCCCGTCCCCGGATCAGGGTCCCCCCCTGCCGGCGAGCTTTCCCGGCCTGTTCCCGAACGCGGTCGTCCCGGCGGACCCGATCCTCGCCGTGGGACCGGATCACGTGGTCGTGGCGGTGAACAGCGCGTTCGCCGTGTACTCGAAGTCGGGCGCGGTCCTCTTCGAGTCGACCGCCGGCCTCTGGTTTCTGCCGGTGCTTCCGGCGCTCGGCGACGGCACGCTCCTGCCGTACGACCCGCAGGTCGCGTACGACCACTTCCGCGGCCGCTGGATCCTCCTCTACGCGGCCACGGACGCCGCCTCGCAGTCCTGGATCCTGCTCTCCGTCTCGACGAGCCCGGACCCGACCGGCCCCTGGCACTCCTGGGCGATCGAAGGAGACCGGAACGGAACCGCGGACTCCGGAAACTTCTCGGACTTTCCGGCGCTCGGATACGACGCCGCCGCCGTCTACGTCGCGACCAACCAGTACGCGTACTCCAGCCGGACCTTCGCGTACGCGAAAATCCGCGTGTTCCCCAAGGACCCGCTCTATGCCGGAGCGAATCCGCTGCCGTGGTCCGACTTCTGGAACCTGCGGGACCCGTCGGCCCCGGGAGCGATGCCGCGCTCTCTGCGGCCGGCCCAGTCTTTCGACAGCTCCGGAGTCGAGCACCTCGTCAGCAACAGCACGTTCGCCACGCGCGCGTACGTCACGCTGTGGAGCGTCGCGGGCGCGGCCACGCCGTCGCCCGAGCTCTCCGCCGTGAACGTTCCGGTGGCGCCCACGACGGCGCCGCCCCGGGCGGACCAGAAGGGAGGCGGACGCGGAACCGCCGCCTGTCCCGCCCCCTGCCGCCTCGAGACCGGCAGCGGCGCGATCACCTCCGCGGTGTCCCGAAACGGCTCTCTCTGGTTCAGCCACACCGTCGCGGACGCGTCGGGTCGCTACAGCCGCGCCCGCTACGTGCGCCTCGACCTCGCGGCCCGCGCCGCCGTCGCGGACGAGGCGTTCGGATCGGACGGCTGCTGGTATTTCTACCCGTCGGTGGCAGTCGACGCGGCCGGCAACCTCGCGATGGTCTTCGGGAGAAGCTGCGTCGACGAATACCCCGGGATCCGATTCACGGCGCGCTCGACGTCGGACTCCTCGCTCGAGCCGAGCGTGCTTCTGAAGGCGGGGGAGGGGAGCTACGTCGTTCCGGTCGGGATCGGCGAGCAGGCGAACCGCTGGGGCGATTTCTTCGGAGCCGCGGTCGATCCGGCCGGCGAGCGCAGGATCTGGATGGTCGGCGAGTACGCCGCCGGCCGGGATCGATGGGGGACCTGGGTCGGACAGACCGAAGTGGCAGGAGGATCGGCC
>JBBQDF010000237.1:0-5059 GCA_038319475.1 Thermoanaerobaculia bacterium | reverse complement strand
TCCGACGGCGCCGTGGAAGCGATCGCCGCGATGCGCGCGAGCGGGCCGGACGGCGCGCTGCCCATCGTCGGGTTTCTTTCCCACGTCGACCGCGAGCTCGCCAGACGCGCGGAAGCGGCCGGCACCACGACCGTGATGCCTCGCAGCCAGTTCGCCGAGACCCTTCCCGAGCTCCTGATGGACCTGATGGCGCCGGGCACGAAGCGCGAAGTTCAGGAGGAGCGCGAGCTCCCGGACGAGTAAACGGCCCGCAGAAACCGCGGCCTCAGACACACCGAGCGGAAGGAGATCTCCATGAGCGGAACGACCCGGCGCGACCTCCTGAAGGGGGCCGCGCTGCTTCCGATCGCCTCGCAGATCAAGAGCCCTGCTGCCCCCGTCGCGCGCGCCGCTTCGCGTCCCGTCGTCATCTCCTCCGCCAACGGGCTCGAGGCGGTCCGCAAGGCGTACGCGATGATCGCGTCGGGAAGCGATCCGCTCGAGGCGGTGATCTCGGGCGTCAACATCGTGGAGGACGATCCGAACGACGTGACCGTCGGGTTCGGCGGCATCCCGAATGAGGAAGGAGTCGTCCAGCTCGACGCGTCCGTGATGGACGGCCGGACGATGAAGTCGGGGGCCGTCGGAGCGCTCGAGCGCATCAAGAACCCGTCGCGCGTCGCCCGCCTCGTGATGGACCAGACGAACCGCGCTTTTCTCGTGGGCGAGGGCGCATTGAAATTCGCGCGTTCGCACGGCGTCCCCGAGCAGAACCTCCTGACGGAGCGCTCCCGCAAGATCTGGCTCTACTGGAAGGAGAAACTTTCCGGGATCGACGACTGGATCGAACGGGGTGAAGAGGAGCAGAAGGACCCCGACATCCGCTGGTACATCGAGAAGTACGGGGTGGAGGATTTCCGCCCGCAGGGCACGATCAACTGCAACGCGATCACGGCTTCCGGAGATCTCGTCGGAACGACGACGACGTCGGGTCTCTTCTTCAAGCTTCCGGGTCGCCTCGGGGATTCGCCGGTGATCGGCGCCGGGCTCTACGTCGACGGGGAAATCGGCGCCTGCGGGTCGACCGGGTGGGGAGAGGGGAACATCCGCCTGTGCGGCTCCCACAGCGTCGTCGAGCTCATGCGGCAGGGGAAATCGCCGGAGCAGGCGGCTCTGACGACGCTCGAGCGCGTGGTCAACGCCTCGAAGTATTACCGCGAAAAGAACGGCCAGCCCGCATTCCAGCTCAACTACTACGTCCTCAACAAGAAGGGCGAATACGCCGGCGCCGCGCTGTGGAACGGATCCTACGGGGTCGTCGCGGGCGCAAAGAAGTTCAGCCCCTCCCGCTTCGCGGTCGCGGACGCCTCCGGCGCGCGACTCCAGGAATCGGCGTACCTGCTGAAGCGTTGAACGAGCTGTCCGCTCTCAGCTCTCAGCTGTCAACTCAGAGGAGTTTCCATCAGTCGTTTGCCGTATGGAGTGCCGTTTCTGGCTGAGAGCTGACAGCCGACAGCTTCATGCGTCCTCGCCCCTCACAATAGCTCCATGCGCTCCCCCAGCCGATTCCTCGCGGACTGGTTCGTGACAGAGATCACCCGGCAGCGGCGCTACTACCGCCGGTTCGTCTACAACGACTCCGTCAAGCTGAAAGCGACGATCGCGCCCGGCGACGTCCTGCTGGTCGACGGCGACCAGCGTGTCTCCCAGGCGGTCAAGTACCTGACTCAGTCCTCCTGGTCTCACAGCGCGCTCTACATCGGAGACGCGCTTCTCCGGAGGGACCCGGAGACTCGCGCCCGCATCCAGCGCCGGTTCGGGCGCGAATCGAAGTTTCTGATCCTCGAGGCGCTCGTGGCCGAGGGAGTGGTCATTTCGCCGCTCTTGAAGTACATCGATTTCAACATCCGGATCTGCCGGCCCGTGCGTCTGCGCGCGGAAGACCTCACGGCGGTGTTCGAGCATGTCCTGTCGCGCGTCGGGCACCGGTACGACCGGCGGAATTTTCTGGACCTGACGCGATATCTCCTGCCGTTCCACCTCCTCCCGTCCCGACTGCAGGAGGACGCGCTGCACTTCGGCAGCGGTGTGGCGACGGAGACAATCTGCTCGACTCTCCTCGCGGAGGCATTCGCGAAGGTGCAGTACCCGATCCTGCCGCAGCAGCTGCGGCGGCCGGCGAGCACCCTCGGCGAGCGGCTTCGCCAGCAGATCCTGGGGCGCCCGACGCGCAGGGCCTATAGCGGGCTCCTCCGCGCGCGGCACCCGACGCTCTGCGTTCCCCGGGACTTCGACCTCTCGCCTTATTTCGAGATCGTGAAGTTCAACGCGCGCGACGAGGCGCAGTTTGATTACCGGAAGCTCGAATGGGAGGCGTCGGGGACGCCCGAGGCGTCGCCAGTCACTCCGGTGGACGGATCGGCGCGGAAGAAGGCCTGAGGAAGCTGTCAGCTTTCAGCGGACAGTTGCCGTTTCAGCTGTCAGCCGGAGGATTCCGGCGATGAGTCGCAGAACGAGGGTCGGGACAACCCTTCAGCCCGAGTCCTTCAGCCGTCAGTTTGAGCGTCTCAGTCCCGGCTCGCAGTGATAGCGGACCGCTGATGGCTAACTCTGCGGAGCGCTTCCTCCGCGGCCGCCGGACAGGATCGTGTTGACCGCGTCGAGCCTTCGCTCGAGCGCCTTGCGGAGCTTGCCGACTTCCCCTTCCGCCGCGGAAAACCGGACGCTGTCTCCCTGAAACTCCATCCGGAGCACGGCGTCGCGGTCCTCGGGCATCAGGCCGAGCATCCCGGCGCGATAGGCGCGCATCCATTCGGGTGAGGGCTCGGAATCGAGCCGGGCGCGGTAGTAGGCCCGGCCGTCCGGCGCGGGCCCCTCGGCCACCGGAGCCTCGGGTGACAGCCAGACACGGTGCGTCGGAGCAGCCTCGCCGGGCCGGCGCCGAATGGGCTTGCGATATTGCGGTCTGCGCGGAATGAGAGCCTCCTGTCGGAAAGGGATTCTGTCACAGCGGAGGTTGACCTCCCTTCACTTCGCCAAACGTCCCCGCCGAGACGATCGTGAACGCGTCCGGCTTGACCATGGACGCGAACGCCGCGTCCGCCTCTTCCTTCGTCACGGCGGAGACCAGCGTCCCGAATCGATCCAGGTACTCGAGGCCCAGTCCGTAGTACAGGGCGGTGTCGACCGCCTGGGCGATCCCCGAATTGGACGCCAGATCCACTTTGAACTTGCCGATGCGGGCGCTCTTCTCGTCCGCGAGCTCCCTCGGCGTCAGGCCGTCGCGCACGAACCTCGAGATTTCGTCGAGCGTCGAAGCGACCGCGGCATCGCGGCTCTCGGGCTTGACCGTCACCGTCACGACGAAAGGTCCGGGCACGTGTGTCGCGTGGAAGCTCGAATGGATGCCGTAGGTCAGCCCTTCGGTGTCGCGCACCCGCACTCCGAGCCGCGACGTCAGGGAGGACTGCCCCAGAGCGGAGTTCGCGAGGACGCACGGGAGAAAGGAGGGATGCGGACGGGTCAGGTGGGCGGGTGCGGCGAGCACGACGTCCGCGTTCGCCTTGTCCGGCATTTCGATCGTCTCGGAGACCGGCGCCGGCGGAGGCACCGCGACCTCCGGGATTGCCGGCGCCTCGCCGCGCTTCCAATCTCCGAGACGCCGCTCGAGGCCGTCCAGGAGCGCAGCGGCGCCCACGTCGCCGACGACGACGAGACGAAGGGTCCCCGCCGCGTACCGGGCGTCGTAAAAGGACTGCAGGTCGTCCCGCGTGAGCGATTCGACCCGAGCGATGCGCTCCTCTCCGCGCCTGCGGTGAAACGGATGTCCGGGCGGGTAGATGCGGCGGGCCGCGGCATCCTGCGCCCGCGCCGAGGTCTGATCCTGCTGCTGGCGGATCGATCCGACGAGCCGCTTCTTCTCCTTTTCCAGCTCGTCGACGGGAAACGCCGGGCTGCGAAGGATCTCGACCAGGCGGTCCAGCAGGAGATCGACGTCGCGCGAGAGAGCCGACGCGGCGATGTCCGTCCCGACCGGATCCGAGGAGTCGGACGAGAACGAAAGGGAGGCCCCCCGGCTTTCGAGGTCTTCCGCGATCTCCAGCTTGTTTCGCCGGGACGTTCCCTTCGTCAGCTCTCCCGCCGTCATCGTGGCGATCAACCGCCGGTCGGGCGGCGCGTAGAGCGGACCGGCGTGGAGCGAGCCCGACAGCGCGATCGTCGGGTTGAACCGGTTTTCGAGGACGAGGAGTTCGGCGCCGTTGGAAAGCGTCCGGCGGTGAATCTGTTCGGCGAAGCCCCGGCGGGTCACTCCGCCTCCCCTCCCTCGTCGTCATCGCCTTCCTGCGGCACGGCCCCCGCCGCCGGGGGTTTTGGAAGGAACGTCCCGACGGTGAGCGCGTCGTCCTGCAGATATGCCGCCGCGACGCGCTGCACATCCTCGCGGGTCACGTCGCGCACGGCGACCGGATAACGGGCGTACCACTCCCAGTCCGCGACGGCGATGGCTTCCGACAGCGACGCGGCGATCTGATCCGTCGAGTCGCGGTCGAAGATGACGTCCGCCTCGATCTGGACGCGCGCCTTTTCGAGCTCCGCCTCGGTGACACCCTCCCGCGCGACGCGCGCGGCCTCTTCCCGGATGACCGTCTCGACCGCGGCGGGCTCCACTCCGGGGCGGACCGGGGCGAACACCGAAAACAGCGCGGGGTCGCGGAGCTGCCACGGGACGACCGTCACCGAGAGCGCGAGGCTGTTCTCCACAAGGGCCTGATAGAGGCGCGAGGTCAGCCCTCCGCCGAGAACGTTTCCGAGAACGGCGAGCGCATGGGTGTCGGTATGCAGCGCCTCGACCGTCCGCCACGACAGCGCGCACCAGGCCACCTGGCCCGCCCGCCGGACGATGAATCGCCGCTCGCCTTCCTGCGCGGGCTCCACCGTGTAAACCGGCGGGATCGCCGCCGACGAGGGCGGGATCGGACCGAAATGCCGCTCCACGATCGCGAGCGCGTCGGCTTCCGTGAAGTCTCCGATCAGCATCGCCGTCGCGTTGTTCGGGTGGTAGAAGACGTCGTAGAACTCC
>JBBQDF010000236.1:0-5068 GCA_038319475.1 Thermoanaerobaculia bacterium | reverse complement strand
AGGACGCAAGCTGAAGGTGCTCGTCGTCGATGACGATCCGAAGGCCGTGGAGCTCGTCGCCGTTCGCATCGCAGGACTCGCGGGCACCGTGCTCCGGGCGTACGGCGGCCAGGAGGCGATCGAAGTCGCCCGGCGCGAGATCCCGGATCTGATCGTCCTCGATCTGATGATGCCGGAGGTGAACGGCTTCGAGGTTGTGGCGGCGCTCAACGAAGAGGCGAGCACGGCTCGAATTCCGATCCTCGTGGTCACGGCCAAACGCATCACGGCGGAGGACCGGGAACGGCTGACGAACTACGTGACGGCGATCATGGAAAAGGCGGATTTCGATCGCGAGCGCTTCACGGCAGAGGTCCGGCGGGCCATGTCCGGCCGTGCGGTGATTCGCTGACATGAAAAAAGTCCTAGTCGTCGAAGACAACCCCGCCAACATGACGCTGGCGGTCTTCCTGCTGCAATCGGCGGGACATGCCGTTTTGACCGCGACGAGTGCCGAGACCGGCCTTGCGCTGGCGCGCTCGGAGCGACCGCACCTGATCCTGATGGACATCCAGCTTCCGGGAATGGATGGCCTCGAGGCCACCGGGATCCTGAAGCGCGACGACGTCACACGGGACATTCCCGTGGTCGCCCTGACCGCTCTGGCCATGAAGGGCGACGAGGAGCGCATCCGGGCCGCGGGATGCGATGGCTACATCGCGAAACCGATCGCCTATCAGGAATTTCTGGCGACCGTGGCCGCGCGGCTGCTCGAGGCGCGATGAGTCCCCGTCCGGACGTCACCGACCACACCGCCCGCGTGCTCATCGTGGACGACGAGCCTCGCAACAGGCAGTTGCTGGAGGTCATGCTCTCGTCGGAGGGCCTCCTGTTCTCCACCGCGACAAACGGCGAGGAAGCGCTCGCCCGGGTGGCGGAAGAGCCGCCTGACCTGGTCCTTCTCGACGTGATGATGCCCGGCATGGACGGTTACGAGGTCGCGGAGAAGTTGAAGAGCGATTCCGTGACCCGAAACATTCCCATCATCATGGTGACCGCTCTGGACGACCGCGACGCCAGGATGCGCGGATTGACTGCCGGGGCCGAGGACTTCATTTCCAAACCGGTGGATCGTGCCGAACTGCGCGTCCGCGTCCGGAATCTGTTGCGGCTGAAGGCGTACGGCGACTATTTCGACAAGTACAGCCGCCTTCTCGAAGGCGAGGTCGGGTCTCGAACCGCCGAAGCCAGGGAGAGCGAGCTACTTTACCGATCCACCTTCGACGCGGCGCCCGTCGGGATCGGGCATGTCGATCTCGATGGCGCGTGGCTGAAGGTCAACCAGCGCCTCTGCGAGTTTCTCGGCTACTCCTGCGAGGAACTGCAGAGTATCCCCCCCTACGACCCCACGACGTCCGACGACTCGGCGGGCGAGGCGAAGACGCTCCGCCAGATGGCCGCGGGGACCCTCGATCACCATGTGACCGATGAAAAAAAATTCACGCGGCGAGACGGCAGTGTCGTGTGGGGGCGGGTCAACATGTCGGTTCACAGGGATGCTGCCGGGAAACCCCGGCATTTCATCTCCGTCATCGAGGACATCACCGAACGCAGAACGCTGGAAGCCCAGGTTCGGCAGGCGACCAAAATGGATGCGATCGGCCGCCTGGCTTCCGGCGTCGCGCACGACTTCAACAATCTCCTGACGGTCATTCTCGGCTTCGCGGAGCTCATCATCCAGGATCCCGAAGTCGCGAAAACGCACAGCGAGGAGCTCGGCGAAATCGTCAAGGCCGCGCAACGCGCTTCGAATCTGACGAAACAACTGCTCGCATTCAGCCGTCAGCAGGTCCTGCACTCCGAATCTCTCGACGTCAACGGGCTGATCACGGACATGGGGGGAATGCTCGGCCGCCTGATCGGCGAGAACATCGGCGTGACGCTCGTCCTCGCGCCGGATCTGCCGCCCGCGCTGGCGGACCGGAGCCAGCTCGAGCAGGTCGTGATGAACCTCGTCGTCAATGCCAGAGACGCGATGCCGGACGGCGGGAGCCTCACGATTGAAACGAAGGACGTCCTGCTCGAGGACTCGGCGTTTCGCGAACAGGCGGTGGTTCCCGGATGGTACGTGGTCCTCGCCATCACGGACACGGGAACCGGCATGACCCCGGACGTGGAGAGGCGTCTGTTCGAGCCCTTCTTCACCACGAAAGAGGCCGGAAAGGGGACCGGCCTCGGGCTCTCGACGACCTACGGGATCGTCAAACAGAGCAAGGGTTACATCTGGGTGTCCAGCAAACCCGGACAGGGGACGACGTTTCACGTCTACCTACCGCGCTCAAACGCCGCCGTCCAGGCGAACGTCTCGACCGCCTCTGCCACCGAACAGGCGCGGACCGCGCAGACCGTGCTGCTCGTCGAGGACGAGGCCGGCGTCCGCCGGCTGACCCGGCGAATCCTCGATAGCGCGGGCTACCGGGTCCTCGAAGCGGAGAACGGGGACCACGCCGAAGAAGTGTTCGGCCAGAATTCCGGCTCGATCGATCTGATCGTGACGGACATGGTCATGCCCGGCTGCGGCGGACCCGAGCTCCTGAGCCGGCTGCACGCTCACACGCCCGGACTCCGGGTGGTCTACATGACGGGCTACACGGACCAGTCGTCGGTGTCCCGGACCGGAATCGGGCGAGGCCTCCCGTTCGTCCAGAAGCCATTCACGGCGGCTGAGTTCCTGCAGCAGGTGCGCGAGGCGCTCGACCAATGACGGCGGGCTAGCAGGGAAACGCGGCGGCTCCCGGGATGTCCGGCGACATGAAGATCCACATCGTCGATGACGACCCGCTGCAGCGAAAGCTTCTCCGGACCGTTCTGTCGGGCGCCGGACATCGCCCGTCGAGTCTTGCGACGGCGTCGAGGCGCTCGATGTGCTTCGTTCGGGAGAGATCGACGCGGTAATCACGGACGCGCTGATACCGCGGCTGGATGGGTACCGCCTCTGTAAGAGATTCAAAAAGCGAGCGGCTTCGCCACACACCGGTTCTGGTCTACCCGGCGAGCTTCACTTCCACCTCAGAAGATCGGCTCGCCTTAGCGTCGGGCGCCGATGAGTTCCTGCCCAAGCCCGCGAGCGTCGAGGCGATCTTCGACGCGCTGCGCCGTGTCGTTGCGACCCATCGGCCGAGGAGGGCTCCGAACCCTCCGGATGCGGCGTTCGGGATCCTGAAGCTGTACAGCGAGGGCCTGGTCAGAAACCGCCGTTGCCGGAGCTCTCAGCGGTTTCCCTCGGGCTTCGAGGCGCTCGCCTGCGCCTTCCTGTACGCCCGTTCGGCGACCTTCCTTCCCCATTCCTGCCCGGCGGCCATCGACTCCTTCATCAGGGCGGGCATGGTCGCGATCACCTTCCGGCCGAGCGGCGTCTTGTTGAATGCGACGAGCTGCTCGAGATCCTCGGTCGTGAAGTACTTCGCGTAGATCGGGACGACCAGATCCGTCATCTCTTCCATGCGGACCTCCGCCATGAACTCGTCCCAGAACGAATCGGGAATACCAGGAACCGCCTGGCGGAGCGCCGGCCGCATCTGCTCCATGACCTGGCGGCCCATGTTCGACGCGCCCGTCATCGACATGAGCTCGCGGATCGCCTCTTCCTTGCCGCGGGGCGCCGGGCGGTTCTCTTCCGCCGACAGGGCCGCCGCGAAGAGGATCGACACTCCGGCCAGAAAGAGTCTCGCGGTGCGGATCTTCATTTATTCTCCTCGGTTTTGCGCCTTCAACCGGCAGGCGAAAACAGCTTCACTTCGTCTGATTCGGGCGTCAAGCGGATCATCCGGTCAAATCGCATTCCGAGCTTCTCGAGCAGCCGGCCGGACCGAACGTTGTCGGGCGACGTGATCGCCACGACCCTTTCGAGGCGCAGCGTTTTCTTCCCGTACTCCAACGTCGCCGCCGCCGCTTCGGACCCGAACCCCCGACCTCGAAAAGCCGGCAGGAACGCGAAGCCGAGGTCGGGATCGGGGAGCCCGTCGCGACGGAGAAGCCCGCAGAGCCCGATCGGGATGCCTCCTTCCTTCAACGCCGTCACGTACAGGCCGAGGCCGTACCGGGCATACATCGCCATCGGCCCCGTCTGGATATAGCCGTGCGCGTCCTCGAGGTTCCGCACGTTCTTGTCGCCGATGTATCGAAGCCAGTCGGGATCGTTCAAGAGCTCGAGGATGAACGGCGCGTCCTCCGCGGTCACGCGGCGGAGCACCAGGCGCTCGGTCTCGACAACGATCATCGCCTCCCCCACCGGAATCGCCCGAGCGCGATCCCCAGCCCGTCGGGTCGTGCTCACGCGGTTTCCGTTCGTCAGGCCCCGAACTGCTGCAGGTGGTGATCGAGATGCTTGTGCATCAGCACACCCCACTCGCTGCCGGTCAGCTTTCCGAAAAATGAGTGCACCTGCCGTCCCGCCTGCTCGGGCCCGGCCGCGGCGAAGCGATCGATCAATTCGGTCAGGCGCCGCTTCTCCTGCTCGAAGTCCTTGCTGCTCCCCGTCATGACGAAAGTGGGATCGGTCGGGGAATTCCGGCTGAACGGCTTTTCCCCGAGGATCGAAGCCTTCACGAACGGAGACAGGATCCTGCCTATCAGGGCCTGTTTCCGAGTCTCGTCGCCGGTCGCGACGGAGAGTGCCTTCGAACAATGCGCCAGCATCTGGCCCGCGTCCATCTTTCCCCACTGCCTCGGCGCGGTCGGTGACAGACGCGCGAGCCGGTCGAGGATGGGCTGCCGCCCCGCGGGATCAAAGAGTGTCTGCATGGGGCCACCGTATGAAAAGCGGGACCGGCGTGCAATCCCGCGGCGATGGCCGTCACGGCTTTTCCACCACCCATGTGGTCATGCAGCGCTGATCCTGGACCACCGTCGTCTTCAGGGGATCGAGAAGCCGTCCTCCGAGCTCGGCCGTCAGATCGAGGAGGCCTCGCTCGTCGACGAGTTAGCGGGCGCTGCCGTCCGGCAGCCGGAACCGGCCGCCGGGCAGCGGCGCGACACGCGACTCCATCCCAATGGAAGAGGCGAGCCGGCAGAACAGGAACCCGCCGCG
>JBBQDF010000235.1:0-5071 GCA_038319475.1 Thermoanaerobaculia bacterium | reverse complement strand
CACCACACCGTCGAGGACGTCGGTCTCGCGTTTGGCGAGGCGCTCGAGGCGTCCCTCGGAGACAAGCGCGGGATTCGCCGGTTCGGCCATGCGTACGTCCCTCTGGACGAGTCTCTCGCCCGAGCCGTCGTGGACCTCTCGGGGCGGCCGTTCTTCGCGTGGGACGTCCCGTTCGACCGGGAGATGCTGCTCGTGACGCCCGAGTTCCCGTTCGCGCTCGTCGAAGAGTTCTTCAAATCGGTCTCGTACCGCGGCCGCTTCAACCTCCACATCGCGCTGCTGTCCGGCAGAAACGGACATCACGCCGCCGAAGCGATTACCAAGGCTTTCGCCGTCGCCTTGCGGGACGCGATCGCGCCGTCGGGGGACACCGGCATCGCGTCCACGAAGGGCACCCTGTCGTGAAGATTGCGCTTCCCGACCTCGGGCTGTCGAACCTGCGCAGCGCCCGGCGCGCCGTGGAGGCGCTCGGACACGAGGCCGTGACGACGACGGATCCGGAGGCGATCGCGAGCTCCCGGCAGATCCTGCTTCCGGGAGTCGGCGCCTTTGGCGAGGCCGCGCGGCGACTCCGCGAAACGGGAATCGGCGACGCGATCCGAAGCGCCGCCGCGGCCGGAGCCGGCATTGTCGGCATCTGCCTCGGCATGCAGCTTCTCTTCGAGGCGAGCGAGGAGGGGGGAGACGCGCGCGGCCTGGGTCTGCTGCCAGGCCGCGTCGCGCGCCTGGCTGGAGATGCCGCAGTGCCGCACGTGGGCTGGAACCGGGTGCGCGCGACGGAGCGGGGAGCCGCCCTCTTCGAAGACGGCGCTGCGGGCTCGGACTTTTACTTCGTGCATTCCTTCGTCGCGCGTCCCGCTTCGGAAGATCTCGTGTACGCCCGTTGCCGGCATGGGGAGAGCTTTCCAGCCGCGGCCGGTTCGGGCCCGATTGTCGGATTTCAATTTCACCCGGAGAAGAGCGGCCCAGCCGGCGTGCGGCTTCTCGGGCGCGCGCTAGCGCATGTCGCCGAGCGGAACGCGGCAACATGAGCGAGCGCGTTTTCGAGCTCTATCCCGCGATCGACCTGAGGGGCGGCCGGGTCGTCCGTCTGCGTCAGGGAGTAGCTTCCACCGAGATGCGGTTCTCGAGTGATCCGGTCGCGGTCGCGCGCCAGTTCGCCGAGGCCGGCGCGGCGGCGCTCCACGTGATCGACCTCGACGGCGCGTTCGCGGGCGCGCCGGCGCAGCTGTCGACGGTCGCGCGGATCTGCCGGGTGTCGCAGGTCCCGGTGCGCCTGGGCGGCGGGTTGCGGCGCGAACAGGACCTCGACGCCGCGTTCTCGGCGGGCATCGCGGTGGCGATCGTCGGAACGACCGCGGTCGAAGATCCCGAACGATTTCGCGGCTGGGTCTCGAAATTCGAGGGCCGTCTCGCGGCGTCGGTTGACGTGCGCGGGGGCCTCGTCCGGACCCGCGGATGGGTCTCGGAAACGGCCTTCCGGCTGGAGGACGCGGCCGTGTTTCTGGCCGGCGCGGGCGTGCGCGACCTGATCGTCACGGACGTCGAGCGGGACGGGGAGCTCTCCGGCCCGGATCTCGATCTCTTCCGCCGCACCGCGGAGGCCTTCGGCTCGCCCGTGATCGCCGCGGGCGGGATCTCGAGCGCGGAGGACGTCGAGCGCCTGCGCGCCGAACCGTCGATCCGGGGAGCGGTCCTCGGCCGCGCGCTTTACGAAGGACGGATCCCGCTCTCTGTCTTCGCCGGGGCCTCATGAAAGGGACCACGGAGCTCAAGGTCCGCCTCGTCCCCTGCCTGGACGTGTCCGCCGGCCGCGTCGTCAAGGGAACGCGGTTCGAGCAGCTCCGCGACGCGGGGGATCCGGTCGAGGCCGCCTCGCGGTACGCCGGCGACGGCGCCGACGAGCTCGTTTACCTCGACATCTCCGCGACCGCCGAGGGACGCGATGCCGTGCTTCCACTGGTCGAGAGGACGGCGGAGACGCTCTTCATCCCTTTGACGGTCGGCGGGGGGGTCCGCCGCTGCGCGCAGGCGGAGGCCCTCCTGCGGGCGGGAGCGGACCGCATCGCGGTCAACTCCGCCGCCGTCGAGCGGCCGGAGCTGCTCGGCGAGCTGGTAAGGGAGTTCGGCAATCAGTGCATCGTCCTCGCGATCGACGCCATCCGTGCGGGAGTCGGCTGGAGGCTTCGCACGGTCGGAGGGCGGCGCGAGTGGGACCGCGACGCGATCGCCTGGGCGCGCGAGGGCGTCGAGCGCGGCGCGGGCGAGATCCTTCTGACCTCGATCGACCGTGACGGGACGGGAGCCGGTTACGATCTCGAGCTCGTGGAGACCGCCGCAAGCGGCTTGTCCGTTCCGGTGATCGCGTCCGGCGGCGTCGGCGCTTACGACCATCTCGTGGACGGCGCCCGCGCCGGCGCCTCGGCACTTCTGGTGGCCGGCCGCTTTCACGATCGTGTCCTGACCCTCGCGGGCGCGCGGGAGGCGCTCGGCCGCGCGGGGATCCCGGTCCGGACTGCGGCATGACCGGGGCGCTGGCGCTCGATCGCGTCCGCTTCGACGAGCGCGGTCTCGTTCCGGTCGTCGTGCGCGACCGGGAGACCGGGCGCGTCGCGATGCTCGCGTGGGCGGACAGGCCTGCGATCGAGCGAACCCTCGCGACCGGCGAGGCCACGTTCTGGAGCCGCTCGCGCGGCGCGCCCTGGGTCAAGGGGGAGACGTCGGGACATCGGATGAGGGTCTCCTCCGTCCTCCTCGATTGCGACGCCGACGCGGTCCTGTACGAAGCCTCGCTCTCCGGTCCGGCCTGCCACACCGGAGAGGCGAGTTGCTTCCACAATCCGCTCCAGGGGGAGCTCACCGGCGCGGGCGCCACCTTCGACCTCGCCCCTCTGTTCGAGATCCTCGCGCGGCGGTATCGCGAGCGGCCCGCGGAGTCGTATTCGACCCGTCTTTTCGAGAAGGGCCTCGATCACGCCCTGAAAAAAGTGGGGGAGGAAGCTTCCGAGGTGATCGTGGCAATGAAGAACCCCGACGACGACGACCTCGCCGGTGAGATCGCGGACCTCCTGTATCACCTCGCCGCGGCGATGACGATCCGGGGGATCTCGCCCGAGCGCGTCAACGAGGTCCTCTCGAGGCGGCGCACCGGCGGGGGCTGACGCCCTTCCGCTTCGGATCCTGTGTGCGCGGGTCAGCCGTCTCCGAAGACGCGGCTCGGGAGCCCGAGCATCACGACCGAACGTCAGTGTTCCGACCGAACGTCAGTGTTCGACGGCCGAGGTCGGACCACCGGCCGACCAGCAGTGCTCCTCGACCATCGAAAGCAGACGGTCGAGATCGAAAGGCTTGGCGATGAATTGTGTCGTCGGAGCGAAGGTCGGCGGAAACGCGGACAGAAAGAGCACAGGAAACGTCGCGAGTCGCGAGTCCGCCTGCATGCGATCGTAGAGCTCCCAACCGTTCATGTGCGGCATCATGAGGTCGAGCAGAATCAGGCACGGACTCGTTTCCTTCGACAGGAGATCGAGCGCCACTCGCCCGTCCTCCGCTCCCTGGACGCCGTATCCCGCCTCGCGGAGGACCGAGCAGATCGCCGACCGCAAGGCCCCATCGTCTTCGACGACTAGGATGCGCCGCAGCCTGTCGCGATGTGCCGCAGGGGCAGAGCTCATGTGAAGGCTCTGAGCAAGGGATAGGCCAGCGCACGCCGGCGGTGAGGCCAGTCCGGCCCCCGCAGGACTCCGATCGGGCACGGTTTCTGCTCTTGATCTGCTCTTAATTGGCTATCCATCCCCTGATCGTTCTCGCCGTGATTTCCTTCATAGCGCACCTCTTCATGGGGCGGCGAACGGTCGCCTGACCAGGTTTTCGACGGATTTCTCGTAAGCCCCCTCCGCGGGGGCTTTTTTCTGGTGGGGACCGGAAGCGAGATCGCTCAGACGTCGCCGGCAAGCCGGTCATGTCGTCTTTCAACGCCGCGCGCGGGGCCGTCGGCGGGATCAGCTCCTGGATTCCTGGACTCGCCGGGCCATCGCCGTCACGAGCCGGCGCGGCGAAAATCGCAGGGCCTGGACCATCGCCTTGTTTGCGAGTCCGGGAACGACGAGTCGGCGTCCCCGGACCATCCCGCGGTATCCGGCCCGGGCGACCCGACGGGCATCGCCGACGAGCGGTCCCGCGAAGAGGCGCGATCCCGAGAGCCCCGCGCGCTCCTGGAACGCGGTGCGCGTCGGGCCCGGACAGAGCGCGGTCACCGTGACCCCCGTCCCGGAGAGTTCGTTAGCGAGCGCCTCCGAAAACGAAAGCACGTAGGCCTTCGTCGCGTAATACACCGCCATCAGGGGCCCGGGCAGGAACGCTGCGGTCGAGGCGACGTTTAAGATCCGGCCGGAGCGCCGCTCGACCATCGAAGGCAGTACGCCCCGCGAGAGCTCGGTCAGTGACGTGACGTTGACCTCGACCATCTCGAGGGTTGCCCGGGGATCGGATTCCGAAAATGCGCCGTAAAGACCAAAACCCGCGTTGTTGACGAGCGCGTCGACGGTCAGACGGCGGCGCGCGATCTCCTCGAGGACCCGGCGGGCGCCGCCGGGCGCTCCCAGGTCGGCGGCCAGAAAGCTCGCCGCGATCCCGAACTCGCGCGTGAGAAGGGCGGCGACCTCCTGGAGCCTGGATTCTCGCCGCGCGACGAGGAGGACGTCGTGGCGGTCCGCCGCGAACAGCCGCGCGATCTCGAGGCCGATTCCGCTCGAGGCGCCGGTGATGACGGCGGTGCCGCGCGATGCGGACGAGCTCACCCGGCGGCGCGAGCGTCGGACGCCGGCTCCGGCGGCGCCTCGACGGCGGACCGGCCCTGCCGGCGCGGCCGGGCGACGTACGTCCAGGCGTTCGCGATTTCCGCTTTTCCCCACCGGAGAAGTCCGTGCGCGATCATCACGAAGAGCGACGAGCGCACGGAAAACCCGACGAAGCTCGGGCGCCGTCCGTCATTGTGGTTTCCGTAGATCCCGAGCGCCATCTTCCGCTTCGCGATCACGGACAGGCGCCGGTTGTAGAAGCGGATCGGGTA
>JBBQDF010000234.1:0-5109 GCA_038319475.1 Thermoanaerobaculia bacterium | reverse complement strand
GTCGAGATCCGGCGAGGTTTCGGTCGGCAGCCCGATCATCGTGTACACCTTGATGAGGTCCCAGCCGCGCGAAAACGCGAAATCCGCCGCCTGCACCATGTCGGCGTTCGTGAACGTCTTGTTGATCACGCGGCGCAGCCGGTCGGAGCCGGTTTCCGGGGCGAACGTGAATCCGGACTTGCGCACCTCGGAGACCGCGTCGGCGAGCCCGACGGAGAACGCCTCGGCACGCAGCGACGGACGTGAGATCGACACGCGGCGATCGGAGAGCTGCGGCGCCAGGCACTTCACGAGCGGCTCGATCTGGGAGTAGTCCGCGGTCGAGAGCGAAAGCAGCCCGACCTCGCTCCACCCCGACTCGGCGATGAACTTCGTCGTCATTGCGGCGACGTCGTCGGGGTCGAGCTCGCGGACCGGCCGGTACCAGTAACCGGCCTGGCAGAACCGGCAGCCCTGCGTGCATCCTCGCATCACCTCGAGCCCGAGCCGGTCCTGCACGATCTCGACGGACGGGACCATCGGCTTCTCGGGGTAGTACTCGGGCTTCAAGACCGGCACCCACGTCCGCTTCGGGGTCTCGGGCGCCCGCGGGTCGTTGCGGGTAATCGCGGAAATGCGGCCGTTTCCGGAGTACGAGACGTCGTAGAAGGACGGAATATAGATGCCCTCGATCTGCGAGAGCCGCGCGAGAAGATCGCGCCGGGGCAGACCCGCGTCGCGCGCCTCGCGGTAAGCGTCCAGGAAACGCAGCAGCGCCTCCTCGGCGTCGCCGATCAGAAAGGCGTCGAAGAAGTCGGCGATGGGCTCCGGGTTGGCCGTGCACGGCCCGCCGCCCAAGACCAGCGGATCGGCATGGAGGCGATCGCGCTGCCAGACCGGGATCCCCGCCAGGTCGAGCATGTTCAGGATGTTCGAGTAGTTAACCTCCGCCTGGAGCGAGAAGCCGAGCACGTCGAAGTCCGCCACGGAGGCGAAGGACTCGGTCGAAAAGAGGGGAATTTCGCTCGACCGCATCTTCGCCTCGAGGTCCGTCCACGGCGCGTAGACGCGCTCGCACGCAAACTCGGGTCGGCGGTTGACGAGCTCGTACAGGATCTTGAGCCCCGTGTGACTCATCCCGATCTCGTACGTGTCAGGAAACGCGAGCGCGAGCGTCACCGCCGCCGACGACAGGTCTTTCCGGATGACGTTTCTCTCGATGCCGATGTACCGTCCCGGTTTTTCGACCGTAGGAAGGATCGGCTCGAGACGGGACCGCAGAGACTGGAATTTCATCGAACCGAGGATTATATGAGCCGGGAGGGGAAGGCCGACTGCCGCCTCCCGACTGCCGCCTGCGGTCTCAAAGGTATTTGAAGCCCGTCCCGGTGTTGAAGAGCACGACCCGAGCGTCCGGGTCGAGATCCTTCGAATCGCGCAGCGCCTTCGCCGCCGCCCAGACGGCGCCACCCTCCGGCGCGACGAAGAGGCCCTCGCATGCGCCCATCTCGTTGCTGGCCTGACGCATCGCGTCGTCGTCGACCGCGATCGCGGTTCCGCCGGACGCGCGCACGGCCGAGAGAATGAGGTCGTCCGCGTACGCCTTCGGGACCCGCAGGCCCGACGCGTAGGTCGCGGCGTTCTCCCATTTTTCCGAGACGGGCCGCCCCTCTTCGAACGCCCGAACGATCGGCGCGCAGCCCGCGGCCTGAACCGAGAACATGCGCGGACGACGGGGGCCAATCCAGCCGAGCGTTTCCATTTCGTCGAAGGCTTTCCACATGCCGATCAGCCCCGTCCCGCCCCCGGTCGGGTAGAGGATGGCATCGGGGAGCTCCCACCCGAAGTCTTCCGCGAGCTCGTAACCCATCGTCTTCTTCCCCTCGACCCGGTACGGCTCCTTGAGCGTCGAGACGTCGTGCCACCCCTCGGCCGGCGCGCGCTCCGCTACGAGCTTCCCGCACGCGTCGATGAGCCCGTCGACCATCGTGACGGTCGCGCCGTATCGCTCGCACTCGATGCGGAACACCGGCGGCGTGTCCGCGGGCATGAACACGTGGCACGCGAGCCCGGCGCGGGCGGCGTAGGCGGCCGCCGCGCCTCCCGCGTTTCCGGCGGTCGGCACCGCGATCGCCCGGTGGCCGAGCTCTCTGGCGCGGGACACCGCCGCGGATAGTCCGCGGGCCTTGAACGAACCCGACGGATTGTTTCCCTCGTCCTTGATCCACAGATCGGTGAACCCCCCGACGGCCGAAAGCCGCGGCGCCGCGAGGAGGGGGGTCCCGCCTTCCCCGAGCGTCACGACGTTGTCGGGATTCTCGACCGGCATCATCTCGTTCCACCGCCACATCGATCGAGCGCGGCCCGTCACCGCCGTGCGATCGAGAGAGGTCGAAGCGTAGCGCGCGAACAGAGGTCCGCGGCATTTCGGGCACAGATTCGCGTCTCCGTTTTTCGGCAGACGCTCCGTGCACCGCGTGCACTCGAGATGCGAAAACGAAGAGAACGCGGCGCTCACGCGACAGAGGCTATCAGCGGGGGGAGCGCGCGATCCGCGACAAAAACACGCTGGAAGAACGGCGCATTCGCGGAGGTCGAGAGCGAGAGCATTATAACAGCTCCACTCATTCTCCGCGGCCTTGACGCTTCCGAGAAGCGGAAGCGATAATCGCCGCGGCATGGAATTGAACGACCACCTCCGCCAGATGTTGAAGGAGCTCGGGCAGGCGATCAACGAGTCCATCTCGGGCTCGGGCCGCGTGCACGAATCCATTCAACGCATTCGCGACGAGGGGTACAACCTGTACATGGTCCTCGACGCGAAAGTCGGCGTGAACAAGCGGGAGCCCCGCGGCGGAGGGCGCCGGCGTCTGGCGGCCGTCTCTCCGGGGACAGCACCCGACGAGGGGGTCATCGAGCAGCGGGCGGCGTTCCGGATCAACGTCAAGGATCTCCGCATCTTGAAAGCCCTCGGCATCGATCCCACGCGCAAGGTCCGGTCTCGCCGCCCGGTCCGCCGCCGCGCCGCCCCGGCGCGCCGTCCGGTCCGGTCGAGGAGCGATTAGCCCGAAGCTTTCGCGTTTTGCCTCCGGGCGCGGCCTCGCGAAGTGTTTTTATGACCTCCTCCTTCGATCCGCTGGGCGCGACGGCTTCCGACTGGGAGCGCCACCTGGAATCCTGGTCACTGCCTCGCTATCGCGGGCGGCAGGTCTTCGACGCGCTGCACGCCAGGGGAGACCGGGACTACGGACGCATCCGGGAGCTGCCCGCCGGTCTGCGCGAGCGGCTCGCGCGGGAAGCGCCCCTGGTCATTCCGGAGGTCGCCCGGCGCGAGGCTTCCGCCGACGGCAGCGTGAAATACGGACTGCGTCTGCAGGACGGCGCCCTGATCGAGGCGGTCTTCATGCCGGGGACCCGTTCCTTTTCGGAGGCCAATGAGTTTCAGGATGCTCGTGCCAATTCGACCGACGCGCTTCCCGCTCCCGGCGGGCGAACGGCCCCCGGCTCCGCCCACGTCCCGAAGTACACGGTCTGCCTCTCTTCGCAGACGGGCTGCGCGGTCGACTGCGCGTTCTGCGTGACCGGGCGGCTGGGAGGGGGGCGCAATCTTTCGGCGGGGGAGATGCTGGGGCAGCTCTACGCCGTCCTCGATGACCGGGGCCGCGCCCGGGACGGCCTGCGAGTCGTCTTCATGGGAATGGGCGAGCCGTTTCTGAATCCGGACGGTGTTTCCGGCGCGCTCGACGTTCTCTTCGAAAGGGTTTCGCCGCGGCGCGTGACGGTCTCGACTTCCGGGATCACGCCCGCGTTCGCGAGGTTCGCGGCGAGGGAGCGGCGGCCGAATCTCGCCGTCTCGATCAACGCGGCGGACTCGGAGACGCGCACCCGCCTGATGCCGATCACGCGGACGTATCCCCTCGAGGGAGTCGTCGCGGCCATGCGGTCCTGGCCGCTCGAGTCGCACCGGCGGATGACGGCGGAGTACGTCCTGATTGCCGGCGTGAACGATTCTCCCGAGGAGGCAGGCCGCCTCGCGCGGCTGCTCGCCGGCCTGCGCGTGAAGGTGAACGTCATTCCTTTGAACGAAGACCCGCTCTATCTCCCCGGCTGGAAGAGACCCTCCGAAGACGTGATCGACCGCTTCGCCGCACGGCTTTCGGGCGCCGGAATTCCCGTCACGGTGCGGCGCAGCCGCGGCCCGGATGCGAAAGCGGCGTGCGGACAGCTGAAGGGCCGCACGGAAAATCCCCGCCGCGTGGCCAGGGGACAAAGCGCGTCCAAGCCGTAAAACCCAGCCCCCACCTAACCCTCGCCAACACCCTCGCGTACCAGATTTCCCTAGCGGCGCCCCGCGCAGCAGCGCGGAAAGGACGCCGCGTCGTTTTCGGGCGCGCGCGTCCCACGCGCGCCCAAAAATGCGAAAAGTCAGCCCGGTCATGAAGCGGCGAACGGACTCAACCGAGACCCAAGCCAAGCCCAACCGCCGCGAAAAGTCAGCACTAAAATGGAACCATGCCGGCGTCCATCGTCGACGAGCTCGCACGGCTCCGGGAGGAGCTGCGTGTTGAGCGCGAGTTGCGCCGCGCCCTCGAGGCCTCGCACGGCGCCCTGCAGGCCGCGTTTTCGGGGCTGGAAGGCGGAGTCCTCCTTCTCGACGCGGACCGGGTGCTCTTCGCGAACCCCGCCGTCGCCGCGGCGTTCGGCATCCCGGCCGAACGGCTTCAGAGGATGACCCGGGAGCAGTTCGTCCGCGACTTGCGCCGGTCCTCGAACGAGCCGCCCGACTTTTTGGACCGCAGCGCCCGGGACTCGCACGCCGCCGTCGAAGAGGCGCGCGGGGAGTTTGAGATTCAGTTCCCGCAGTGGCGGTCGCTCCGGTGGGTCTCCCGTCCCGTCCGGCTTCCGAGCGGCCACGGCGTGCTCGTTTTGTTCAACGACATCAGCGCCGACTCCGATCTGGCCTCCGGGCGGGAACAGCGCGCGTTGATCGACGAGCTGACGGGGCTCGAAAACCGGAAGGCCGGCGAGCAATCGGCGCTCCGCGAGATCCGCGACGCGAGGCGCTATGGTCGGCCGCTCGCCTTCGTGCTCTTCGACGTCGACCACTTCAAGCGCGTCAACGACTCGCAC
>JBBQDF010000233.1:0-5134 GCA_038319475.1 Thermoanaerobaculia bacterium | reverse complement strand
GGCTGCCGGCCCTCTGGAAGGACTTCGTCGTGTCCACCCGTCAGGTCGAGCTCGCCGCCTCGCTCGGGGCCGACGCCATCCTGCTGATCGTGAGGATCATCAGCGACGCGGAGATGTCGGAATTTTCCCGCGCCGCCCGCGCGCTCGGGATGGCCGTCGTCGTCGAAGCGCACGACTTGGAGGAGATCGCGCGCGCCGGGGCCGCGAACCCCGACGTCCTCGGCGTCAACGCGCGTGACCTTTCGGACTTTTCGACGAGCCTGGAAACGCTCGAGGCGCTCGCGGCGGAGCTTCCGAGCGGCCCCGTCCGGCTCGCGGAAAGCGGAATCCATCGAGCTTCCGACATTGAGAGGCTGCGCCGCGCGGGATACGAGGCGTTCCTGGTCGGAGAGGCGCTGCTGCGCTCCGAGGACCCCGAAAACGCGCTTCGGGAGCTGCGCGCATGACCGACGTCAAGGTCTGCGGGCTGACGCGGGTCGAGGATGTCGCGCTCGCCTGCGAGCTCGGCGCGCGCTACCTGGGATTTAACTTTTCCGCCGTCTCTCCGCGGCGGCTCTCGCTCGGCGCGGCGCAACGCCTCTCGGCGGCCGCGCCCCCGCACATCGCGCGCGTGGGCGTCTTCGTGAACGAGAGCGCCGGAGAAATGCGCGCGGCGGCAGAGGCGGCGAAGCTCGACTTCGTTCAGCTGCACCGTCCGCTGCGGCCCGGGGACGTGGACGCCGCTCCGCGGCCCGTCTTCGCGGTGACGCGGGTCGGAGACATCGGCGTGCCGGCGGCGTCGGACGAGACGCTCGCGCGCTGCCGCGCGATCCTCTTCGACACTGCGGTCGCGGGGGTCGCCGGCGGATCGGGCGAGACCTTCGACTGGGGCCTTCTGGCCGGCACGCGCTGGCCGATCCCGGTCTTTCTCGCGGGAGGTCTCTCCCCCGGCAACGTCGCCGCCGCGATCGAGCGCGTCCGCCCGGCGGCCGTCGACGTGGCGTCGGGCATCGAGTCCTCGCCGGGAATCAAAGACAGCGAAAAGATGGCCCGGTTTTTCCGTGCCGTGGAGGATGCCGATGCCGGTCTCGCGTGAGAAAAAAAAGCCGGGATACTTCGGGCCTTACGGCGGCCGCTTCGCCCCGGAGACCCTCATGGCGCCGCTCGAGGAGCTCGACCGCGCCTGGACCCGCTGGCGGCGGAATCCGCGCTTCCGGGCGGAGCTCGCTTCGCTTCTGCGCGATTACGCCGGGCGTCCGACCCCGATCACGGTCGCGGAGAACCTGACTCGCGAGGCCGGGGGAGCGCGGATCGTTTTGAAACGCGAAGACCTCCTCCATACGGGCGCGCACAAGCTCAATAACTCGCTCGGCCAGGTCCTGCTCGCGAAAGCGATGCGCAAGTCGCGCGTGGTTGCCGAGACCGGCGCGGGGCAACACGGTGTCGCCACCGCGGCCGCGGCCGCGAAGATCGGGCTGCCCTGCGTCGTGTACATGGGAATCGTCGACATGGAACGCCAGGCGCCGAACGTCTCGCGCATGCGGCTTCTGGGCGCGGAGGTCGTGGGCGTCGACTCCGGATCGCAGACGCTGAAGGACGCGATCAACGAAGCCATGCGCGACTGGACGGAGAACGTCGCGACGACGCACTACGTGCTCGGCTCCGCGCTCGGCCCGCACCCGTATCCCTCGATCGTGCGCGAGCTCCAGTCCGTGATCGGCCGGGAAGCGCGGTCGCAGTTCCGGAGGCTCGCCGGCCGGGATCCTCACGCGGCGGTGGCGTGCGTCGGAGGCGGCTCGAACGCCATCGGACTGTTTTCCGCGTACCTCACCGGCCGGACGAAGCTCTTCGGCGTCGAGGCGGGCGGGCGCGGAACGGGCCCCGGAGATCACGCGGCGCGCTTTTCCGGCGGCTCGCTCGGCGTGCTGCACGGCACTCTCACCATGCTCCTCCAGGATGCGGCCGGCCAGGTGCTGCCGACGCACTCAATCTCGGCGGGGCTCGACTATCCAGCCGTGGGGCCGGAGCATGCGGAGCTGGCGCGCTCGGGGCGGGTGAGCTACGTCCGCATCGACGACCGCGAGGCGCTGCAGGCGTTCGCGTCGCTGTCGCGCGCGGAAGGGATCATTCCCGCGCTCGAGAGCGCGCACGCCGTCGCCTTCGCCTGCCGGCTCGCCTCGGAGATGCCTCGCTCCGCCTCGATCCTCGTCAACCTGTCGGGCCGCGGCGACAAGGACCTCGCGGAAGTCGAACGCCTGCTTCGCGGCCCCGCCTCGTGACGGCGCCGGCGCCGTCGTCGCCGGGGTCCGGGCGTGCCCTCTCCTCGAGCCGCATCGCGGCGGCGTTTGCGCGCGCCGCTTCCGAGAAACGCGCGGCGTTCATCCCGTATCTGACGGCGGGAGATCCGGATCTTGAAACGACGGCGGTGCTCGCGCGCGTTCTGGAAGAGAGCGGATCGGACATCCTGGAGCTCGGGGTGCCGTTTTCCGACCCCATCGCGGACGGTCCCGTGATCCAGCGGGCGGCGAGGCGCGGGCTCAACTCCTCGACCACGCTCGAGGCGGTGCTGTCGACCGCCGCGCGGATCCGCCGCGAGACCTCGCTCGCTCTCCTGCTCTTCACGTACTTGAATCCCCTCCTGCGGTTCGGTTTCGAGCGGGCGGCTCGCGAGGCACGCGCCGCCGGGATCGACGGCGTGCTCATCACGGATCTCCCGCCGGAAGAGGCGCCGGCGTACCAGCCTCTCCTTCGCGCGGCCGGCCTCGATACCGTGTTCCTGGTCTCGCCCACGTCGCCGCCCGCCCGGATGGCCGCGGCCGGCCGGCTCTCGAGCGGGTTTCTCTACGTCGTCTCGCGCTCCGGAATCACCGGGGCCCGCGCCTCTCTCGCGCCGGAGCTTCACGACACGATCCGCCGGGCGCGTCGCAACGCCGGGGGACTTCCGCTTGCGGTCGGGTTCGGGATCTCAACACCGGAGGCGGCCCGGAAGACCGCGAGGCTCGCCGACGGCGTCGTCGTCGGGTCCGCGCTCGTCCGCGTCGCCGAAACGGCACGGAGCGAAGGCCGATCGGTGCCGCACGCGGTCGGCGAGCTCGCGAGGTCTCTCGCCGGCGCCTGTTCCAGGGAGCGGGGGCCGGGGAAGGGGAGCGCAGCGGCTTCGACCGGCGCACGTCCGCGAAGCCGCGTGGAGCGCCGGACCCGGAGCTGAGCGGTGTGGACGGAGGGCGCCCTCTTGAAGCTGCTGCGGCAGAGCGATCTGCCGCGGGAGCGTTTCGAGGAAATCCTGCACGACCGTTCCGCGCGGCGCTCGCACGTCGTCCGGCGGCTGCTCGCCGCCCATCCGCGCACTCCCCGCCGGGAGGCCCTGTCTCTGGTTTCCACTCTCTTCTGGCGGGATCTGGCGCACATCTCGGCCGACGTCCGCATCCACCCGGAAGTCCGCCGTGCGGCCGAGCGCGATCTGCTGCGAAGGCTGTCGGAGATGGCGCTGGCGGAACGGATCGACCTGGCACGCTCCGCGGGGCGGGGCGTCCTGGCGGTTCTGAGGGCGGACTCGAATCCCCGGGTCGTTGCCGCCGTGCTCGACAACCGGTTCACGATCGAGTCAGACGTCGTGCAGGCGGCCGCTCGGCCGGAGGCGAATCCGGCCGCCCTCGCCGCTATCGCCGCCCACCCCCGCTGGACTCTGCGGCCGGGCGTGCGGAGCGCCCTTTTGCGCAATCCGGCGCTGCCCACGGGGGCGGGACTGTCTCTCCTGACCTCGACTTCGTCCCGTGACCTGGTGGAACTGCTCGAAAACCGGGGGATCTCCCGCCTCCTGGCGGCGTGCGCGGAAAGAGTCCTTGCAGAACGGGCGCCCCCCGGCTAGCATTTAGCCTCAGCCCGGGAAAGAAAGATGAACCACTCCCCCGCGCTCGCGTTCGGGCAAGAGCTTCGCCGTGAGCGACAGATTCGCGAGATTTCGATCGAGGAAATTTCTTCGGCGACGAAGATTTCCGTCCGCCTGCTGATCGCCCTGGAAGACGGCGATCTCGAGCGCCTTCCCGCTCCCGCCTTCACCCGAGGCTTCATCCGCGCCTACGCCCTCTACCTCGGAATTGAACCCGAGGAAAAGGTCAACGCGTACCTCGCGGATCTGGCGGGCGGGCCCCGGGAAGCCGCCTCGCCGAAGAAGGCTCGCCCGCGCTCGCGCTTTTTTCGCGGCCGCAAGGGCTCCGCGAGCCTCATGGTCGGCGGCGTGGCCGCGATCCTGCTGGTTCTCGGGTTCATCGCGAGTCCTCAGCGCCACGTTCGGCCGGCGGCGGCGAGCGTCGTCGCGCCGCGCTCGGAGCTTGTCGCCTTCAAGAACGTCGACGTATCCACCGCGCCCACTCCCTTCCTCCAGAACAGTCGGGCGGTGGCGGCCGCGCCGGCGCCTGCGCCGGCGGTTCGGGCGGGCGGCGCCGCCGAAGATGCCGCGCTCGCGAAAGCTCCCGGCGTCACCCTCGGAATCACGCTCACGCTCGAGTTCTCCGAGGACTCCTGGGCGAAAGTAAACGCGGACGGCAAGACGATTCTGAACGGTATGGTGCACCGCGGCGAGACCCGCCGCCTCCAGGCGCGGGACGGATTTCGCCTGACGCTCGGCAACGCCGGCGGAGTTCGCGTGAGCGTCGACGGCCGCGCGCTCGAGCCGCTCGGTGTCGCGGGCGAGGTGGTCCGCGACCTTCCGCTCCCGGCCGCATCCTCGCGCGGCTGATCCTCCTTGGCGGAAACCGAATCGGCGGATCCGCAGGACCTCGTCTCGCTCCTTCGCTCGGGGGAAGCCCCTGCGGAAATCCGGCAGTTCGCGGCCCGTAATCTCCTCCCTCTCGACGCGCTCGACCAGACGCGGGCCCTCCTCTCCGTCGTCGACGACGCGGAGGTGGGCGAAACGGCGCGCCAGACGCTCCGGAACACGCCCCCCGACACGCTCGCCAGCTTCATCCGCGAGGGGCGCCCCACGGCGATCGATCTCGACGTCATCTCGACCGCCTGCGACGATCCGCTCGTGCTCGAGCTGGTGATCCGCGATCCCGGGTCGTCCGACCAGACCCTTGCCCGCCTCGCTCGGACGGTGACCGGCGGTCCCCAGGAAGCGCTGGTCATCAATCAGGTCCGCCTCCTTCGCAATCCC
>JBBQDF010000232.1:0-5141 GCA_038319475.1 Thermoanaerobaculia bacterium | reverse complement strand
CAGGTCGTCAGCGGCATCCTGAAGAAGGTCATGCCCGGCGCCCGCATGTTGATGATGGTGGTGATGAAGTTCACCGCCGTCAGGAGCGACGAGAGCCCCAAAATGAGGAGCGCAATGAGCCAGAGAGTCTGGCCCTTCGGTTGTATCGCCGAGAGCGGAGCGTAGGACGTCCATCCTCCCGCGGCCGCGCCTCCCGTCACGAAGAAGGACCAGATGATCACGACCGCGCCCGGCACCGCGGTCCAGAACGACGCCATGTTCAGGACCGGAAACGCCATGTCGCGCGCGCCGATCTGGATCGGCACCACGAAGTTGCCGAACGCGCCGATCAAGATCGGCATGATCGCGAAGAAGATCATGATCGTCGCGTGCATCGTGAAGAGCGAGTTGTAGAACTCGGGAAGCATCCGGCCGCCGGGCATCCCTTCCGGCGCGAGCTTGCCCATGAACGGAATCGCACGCTCTGGCCAGGCGAGCTGCCACCGCACGAGTGTCGCGAGAAGGCCTCCGATGACCAGCATGAAGAGCGCGTAGTAGAGGTACTGCTTCCCGATCACCTTGTGGTCGAGCGAGAAGATGTACTTCCGCCAGAAAGACGTCGGTGCGGCATGCACGCCGTGGGCGTGTTCGTGAGCGACGGCGACGGTGCTCATGAGCTCGGTTTCTCCGTAGTTTTGAGGTGAGGCGTCGGCTTCGACGGCACGGGGCCGGCGGGAGCCGCGATGGCGGCGGCCCCGGGCTCCGGCGGCGCCGCCCCGCCGGTCGACTGGATCTGCGGCTCCTGCCCCGCGGCGAGCGGAGCGCCTTCCGGCAGAGCGACCGTCGCCGCGGGCGCCTGCTCGGACGCCTGTTGCGCCGCGGCGTCCGACAGCCACTTGTTGAACTCTTCGGTGGTCTCGACGGTGACGAACCCCTTCATCCGGTAGTGCCCGAGCCCGCACAGCTCGGCGCACGCGATCTCCCAGTGCCCCGTTCGCATACCGTCGAACCAGATGCGCGTCGACATTCCGGGGACCGCGTCCTGCTTGACGCGAAACTCCGGGAGAAAAAACGAGTGGATGACGTCCTTCGAGCGCAGCGTGGCCACCACGGCACGCCCGACAGGAAAGTGAAGCTGGTTCAAGGACACGATGTCATCGGGGGTGCCGAAGCGGCCGTCGGCGCCGGGATACCGGATCGTCCAGGAGAATTGTTCGCCGGTGATCTCGATCGGCATCGCGTTGGCGGGCATGTTCTGCTTGATGTCCGCCCAGGTGCGCCGCGAAAGCAGGGCGAGCACCACGCAGATGAGGGCCGGGACGATCGTCCACACGACTTCGATCCGGTTGTTCCCGTGCGTGTAGGTCGCCTTCTTGCCCTCCCGGTGGCGGTAGCGGAACAGAAAGTAGAGGAGCATCAGCTCGACGATCACGAAAACGATTCCCGTGATCCAGAGGATCAGCCGGAACAGTCCGTCGATGCGGGCGCTGTAGCTCGAGACTCCCTCCGGGAGCTGGAGCCAGCGAGGGAGCTCCGCCGCGCGCGCGGCCGCCGAGGCAAGAAGCGCGGCGCACGAAAAAAACGCCGTCCGGAAGCGGCTCCGGGCGGCACGGGCGCGAGAGGGGGAGTTCGTCGGCTTCACGGCGGCGTCTCTTCCGACTCGAATGCCGCTAGCCCTTGAACCCGAAATCGACGGTCTTCGTCTCGGAGCCCCCGACGGTAACGCTCGACGTCTGCGTGCCGTACTTCTCATGCCAGGCCTCGACCGTGTAGGTCCCGGCCGGAAGATTCTTGATCTCGAAGGTGCCCTGATCGTTCGTCGTCGCGAAAAACGGATGGCTGAAGACGCCCGCGTACGCGCCCATCCACTTGTGGACGTCGCACTTGAACCGCACCGGCACCTCCGGCTTATCGAACTTCTTGACCGTTTCCATCTTCGGGAACGGCTGGCCGATGTTGAACTCGGCGTTCACCTTAGGGAGCGCGTGGATGTTGTGGAGCGTCCCGTCGCTGTTGATGATCTTCAGGTCCTGGCCGGCCTGGAGCCCGAAGACGTGCGGGTGGTACTGGCATCCGCGCTGATCCAGGGTGACGGCGGTCGTCGGCGCCGGGAACTTGCCCTGGACGTCCTTGACGTAAACGAGCACCCAGCCGAGCGTGCCGTTTCCATTGACGGAGGCCTCTTCCGTGTACACGGGGCCGCTGTGGGCAGACTTGCAGAACGCGTCGGCGTCCATCTTGATCGTCTCCTTCGCCGGATTCGCGCCCGCGAAGGTCACCTTCCCCGAAATCGTCGCCCCGCCGGTGACGGGGGCCGCGGCCGGGGCGGACGCGGGAGCCGCGGCCGCAGATCTGGCGGCGGGGGTCGTGTCCTCGTCCGCCTCGGCGTCTTCGTCCTTGCCGCCGCAGGCGGCGGAGGAAAGCGTTAACGCGGGAACGAGAAACAGAAGAAGCAGGGAACGCTTGAGCATCGATTCTCTCCTTGACGCCCGGGCGGGCGTTGCGACGTCGATGGCGTGGGAAGTCCCGGCGGCGGCCTTCGTGAGTGGCATTCCGGGCGCCGAGATGGAGTGATTCATGAGGTCGCGCGGATCATATAGCTCGAACCTGAGGCTTTCAAGAAGTTGACAGGAGGCGGGAAACGGGAAAGGGGAAAGGGGAAAGGGAAAACTGGAAACGAAGGGTTCGTTCAGCCGCGGTCTCTCACCCGCACAAAAGACGCTGAACGCTCAATCCTCTTCCACCCTCAACCCGTCAACTCCCCATAGACTCCCCCTGACCAACATGCCGACGACGCTTCGGGCGGAAGGACTCGCCAGATCCTGGGGAGAGCGCCGCATCTTTTCGGGCATCTCGCTCTCCGCCGAGCGCGGGGTCATCGGCATCGCCGGGGAGAACGGAAGCGGAAAGACGACCCTGCTGAAAATCCTGGCCTCCCTGCTGCGGCCGGATTCGGGTTTCGTCCGCGTCGAGAGCGAGGGCCACGAGCTGACCGGGGACGCGCGACGCCGGGCGATCGGGTGGGCGGGCCCGGACCTCGCGTTCTACGACGACTTGACCGCTGCGGAGAATCTGTCCTTCTTTCGCGCCGCGGGTGGCCTTCCCGCGGCCCCCGGCGAAATCCGCGACCGCCTCTCCCGGGTCGGCCTTTCGGGCGCCGCCGACCGGGCGGCGGGCGCGTTGTCGACCGGGATGAAGCAACGGCTGCGGATCGCCTTCGCGTTGCTCTTCGACGCGCCGATTCTCCTGCTGGACGAGCCCATGATCGGACTCGACGGGGAGGGCCGCGCGATCGTGTCGCGGACGATCGAGGTGCGCCGCGCCACGGGACCCGTTCTGCTCGCCTCGAACGACCCGGCCGATTTCGAGGGCGCCGACCAGGTGGTCCGACTTCCGGGCGCCGCCCCGTGACGGCCACGCGAAGCTCGTCGTTTCTTTCGCGTGCCCGGGCGGTCTGCGCGAAGGATGCCGCCATGGAGCTGCGACGCCGCGTCGCGACCGCTTCGGTTCTGTTCTTTGCCGCGGCGTGCCTGACGCTGGTGTCGTTCGCCGTCGGACCTTTCGGCCTTCCGCCCGACTCGCGCGACACCGTGTGCTCCGCTCTCCTGTGGATCGTGCTCTTCTTCTCCGCCGCGACCGGGCTTCCGCGCGCATTCGTTCGGGAAGAGGAAAGCGGTACGGCTCTCGCGCTTCGCCTGGTGGCGCCCGCCGCCCCGGTCCTCCTGGGAAAAACTCTCTTCAACTTTCTGCTCTTCGGAGCCATCGCGCTCGTCACGGCGCCGGCGTTCACGCTCCTTCTCGGCTGGAGAATCGCCGCTCCCGGAGCTCTCTGCGGGGTCCTCCTCCTGGCGGGCCTCGGGCTCTCGATCGTCTCGACCTTCCTTTCGGCCCTCGTGGCTCGGGCCTCTCATCGGAGCGTTCTTTTCGTGCTGGTCTCCTTCCCGATCGTCGCTCCCCTCCTTCTTTCCGCGATCGCCGCCACGGTGGCCACGTCCCGCGGAGACGTCCCGTGGACGGCGCTGCGCGTGCTCGTCGCCTACGACGGAGCCGCTGCCTGCGGCGCCTACCTGCTCGCCTCCGCCGCGTGGGATGAGTGAGGGGGAGGCGAAGGCGAAAGTGGCGAACGAACCGAATGACTCCCGATTCCTAACGCTCGCCGCTCGACGCTCGACGCTCAACCTCTCATATGCTCCCCTCATGCAGACCGAGGGCGGGGCGCAAGGGGCCCCGAAGTACCCGCCTTGACCGCGGAGAAGGCCGGCGTTCTCGACGCCGCGGCGGGAGAGACGATCCTGCGAGAGGGGGAGACGGGCCGCGAGATGTACATCGTCGAGCAGGGACGGGTCGAAGTCGTCCACGGCTCGCCCGGGCACGAACGGCAGCTCGGAGTGCTCGAAGCGGGAGACTTCTTCGGTGAGATGGCCATCTTGGACGACCAGCCCCGCGGGGCGACCGTCCGGGCCCTGACTGCCTGCCGGCTGCTCCGGATCGACGAAGCCACTTTCGACCGGATGCTGCGGGAATACCCCGAGATCGCCGTTCGCATGTTGCGCAAGCTCTCCGCACGCCTGCGCCAGGCGTCCGCCAATCCGGAAATCCTCCGGCCGCCGGCGCAAGTTCGGGCGCCGTCGTCGTCCTCGTCCTCCGACGCTTCGCGGGAGGAACAGCCCGGACCGTCCGACAGCGCCGTCCCTCCGCCCGCCTCGCCGAACGAACATCTCGACGAAGCGGGCCAGCCGGCTCCAGGCTCTCCGGCCCGGGGCGCCGAATCCCTTCTGGCCGTCGCGAGCGGTACGTGTTTCCCGCCTCGCCGAAAGACGAGATCAGGGTCGGGCGCTTCGACGCGGTCACGGGAGTGCATCCGGACATCGACCTGACTTCCATCGACACCAGCAAGCTGACGAGCCGCCGCCACGCGCGGATCGTCCGCGAGCAGGGCCGGTTCCTCGTCAGCGAGGAGATCGGCACGTCGAACGGCACCTTCGTCAACGGCACCCGCCTCGAGACGGGAGTGCCGGTCCCTCTTTCTCCCGGCGACCGGATTCACTTCGGCGACGTCGAGATGGTTTTTCAGTCGGGATAGCGGAGGCGCGTGGAGATCCGGGACAGTCAGCGGGAAGGCTTCGTGGTGCTGGAGCTTGCGGGACGGCTCGAGACCAAGA
>JBBQDF010000231.1:0-5152 GCA_038319475.1 Thermoanaerobaculia bacterium | reverse complement strand
CATGTCCTGCTGGAGCTGAAGGAGGCGATCCCACTGCTCCGCCCGCAGGACCTGCTTCATGTCGAGCACCATGAGGGCGCGCGCCTTCTGGAGCTCCGCCCGTGCGTTCTCGACGGACTCGATCTGCTTCTCGACCGCGCGGCGGTCCGCCGCGCGGTCTTCCATCGAGGACTGAAGGGCGAGCTGCTTCTTTTCGAGATCCGCCTTCAGGTCGATCAACCGCGTGCGGGACTGGACGAAGATCTTTTCGATTTCCAGAGACTGTTCGGGTGCGAGATTGATCTCGGCGGCGAGGCGGGGGCGCTTCCACCACTTGCCTTCCGGGAAATCGTGCTGCGCCCGCGCCGCCGGTGCAAAGGCCACCAGAAGGCCCACGAAAAAAAGGATCCGGACGGCGACTTTTCTTTTCGGGCTCACAGCAGCTCCTCTTCCCGTCCGGCCATTCCTGTCTCCGGAACGAGCGTGTTCCAGGATCCGCCCGCGTCTTCCGCGCGCGAGAGCCGGGCCACGTCCCGCAGCAGCGCGTCGTCGGCCTGATCCTGCGAAGACAACTCCGAAGCGGAAGCGGCCGTCCGGGAAGGCCCGGGAACGCCCGAACCGCGGAGGGGGAGCAGCAGCGCCGCCAGGAGCAGGGAGGCCGCGACCCCCACAGCCCATCGCAGCGGCGCCGTCGATCCCGCCAACCGCGTGCCGCGGATCGCGTCCATCGTGCGGCCCTCGGCTTCCTTCCATTCTCCGGGGGTGCGGCGGTCGAGGGATCCGGTATCGCGGGCGAGCTCGCGCACGGCGCTCTTCCACTGCTGGAGGGCGCGGCTGCAGGAAAGACAGTCCGAAAGATGCGAAGGCAGGGCCTCCGGCGAGCCCACCGCGGGGATCGCGTAGCCGAACAGCTCGGCGTCGGTCAGGTGGGAGCGAGGTCCGGTGTCGGTCATGTTCAGGCCCTCCGATATTCGCCGAGGCGCTCGCGAATCTTCTGCGCCGCCCGGAAGAGATGGGACTTCACCGTCCCCGAGTCGAGGCCGGTTAAGGCCGCGATCTCCGGGATCGACAGTTCTTCAAAGTGCTTGAGCACGAAAACCGTTTTCTGCCTGGGCGAAAGCGATTCCATCGCGGTGCGCAGCCGCTCGCGGATCTCGCGCGAGATCGCGCGCCGCTCGGGCGAGGGCTCGTCGCCGGCGGCCGTGTCGCGCAGGCCTGGCTCATCGTTGTCTTTCTCGGCGGGTCCCTGGTGGAAGTAGAAGACGAGCCGGCGGCGTTTCAGCCGGTCCTTGCACCAGTTGATGCAGATCCGCGTGATCCACGTCTCGAAGGTCGACCCTTCGCGGAAATCGTTCAGGTTCTGGTAGGCCCGAAGGAACGACTCCTGCGCGGCGCAGTCCGCTTCTCCGGCGTCTCGAAGAAACCGGTAGGCGAGCTGCGTGATCCGTCGCTGGTACTTCCGGACGAAGTACTCGAAGGCCTCGACCTTCCCCGCCCGGACCTCGCGGATCAGGAGAGCTTCGTCGACCCCGGTATCGGTCTGGCGCGGGATCATTTGCAGAGCGGGCACATGGGTTGGACGAGAGCCCGCCGTTACGGTTTACGCGGGGACAGGGGTCGGGGGGCCCGGATCACAGGTGAGCCAGGATTTCGCGGCGTTTGTCAGCGTACTCGGCCTCGGAAACCATCCCGCGGCGGCGGAGACTCTCGAGCTGCTCGAGACGTCCGGCGGGCGTGGAAGACGCGGCGGGGGGCGCGGTCGGAAACGCCGCCGCCTCGGTTCTCGGCCGGCCCCAGATCGCCGTCCGAAAAAGCTCCGGGGAAGCGATCGCCGGGAAGAGCAGGGTGCCGCGCTCCGACGCCGTCTCCAGGGTGACGCTGCCATAGTCGAGAATCCGTCCGAGCCCCGACTGCGTGACGGTGATGTCCTGGATCTTTTCGAGCGGCGCCTGTTCATGCTCGCGAGTCACGAGCCCGACGGACCGGAGAACCCGACGGTCGGTGACCACGAATTCGTCCTGCTGCGCCCGCACATAGCGGGCGCCGAGGAGGATCAGCCCGAGCACCCCGAACCCGAAGGCGAGATACGCGACGAGCAGAGCGACCTCGCCCCCCGGGTCCGCCCGGTGCGCGTAAAGCGACGCGGCCCCGAGCAACGCCGCGAGAACGACGACGAGCAGTCCGGAACGGTAAAAAATCCAGTGATAGCGGGCGCGATAGAGGATCGTTTCTCCCGGCGCGAGGGTCTTTTCCGCGTATCCCATGGTTCGCCTTGAAGGGTAACATCGCGACGTGCCCCGCCGACAAGTCGTTCTCGTGACGGGCTGCTCGTCGGGAATCGGCCGCGCGACGGCGCTCGAAGCGGCGGCCCGCGGCCATCGCGTCTATGCGACCGCGAGGGACGTCGGGTCTCTGTCCGATTTGAGCGGACGGCCGGGAATCTCGACGCTCCCTCTCGACGTGACCGACGCGGGTTCGATCGCCGCTGCGGTGAAAACGGCGACCTCCGGGGAGGGAACGATCGACGCGCTCGTCAACAATGCCGGTTACGGGCGGTATGGCGCCGTCGAGGACGTGCCGCTCGGGGATTGGCGCGCTCAGTTCGAGGTGAATGTCTTCGGCGCGGTGGCGGTGCTTTCCGCCGTCCTCCCCGGAATGCGCGCGGCGGGATCGGGCACGATCGTCAACGTGTCATCGGTCGCGGGACGCATCGCGATCCCGTTCGCGTCTCCGTATTGCGCCTCGAAGCACGCGCTCGAAGCGATGTCCGATGCCCTTCGCGTCGAGGTCGCGCCATTCGGGATCCGGGTGGTGCTCGTCGAGCCCGGCCCGATCGCGACGAGGTTCTCGGATCGCGCGGGAGCGGGTGTGGCGGCCCTCCTCGATCGCCCGGGCCCTTATGCCGCCGCATACCGGAACGCCGAGACCGCCATGCGCCGGGAGTTCCAGGCCGGCATTCTGCCGCCCGAGTCGGTCGCGAGAAAGATCGTGCTGGCGATCGAATCCAGGCGTCCGAGGACGCGTTATCCGATCGGCCGCATGGCCAGGCTGCTGATCCCCCTGAAGCGGCTGCTCCCGGACCGCGCGCTCGATCGCGCAATGCGTCGGGCGTTGAGGATGTAAGGGCGTGAGGTAGTGTCAGGAGGCGGGAAGGCGGCCCCTTCTCATTCTCCCGATTTTATCTGTTTCGCCTCAGACCTCTCTCGACTCGCCAGCTTCTGCCACTTAGTCTCTGAAGAAGATCGCCGTCGCCGCGACGCCAACGAACACTCCGGCGCCGAAGGAGATCAATGCTGCGCGCGAGGGATTCTCCTCCGCGGCGCGCCGGGCGGCGGCCGTCGCACGGACGAGCGCCTTCTGAGCCTCATCCCGCGTTTCGATCGCCCTGCGAAGAGCCGCGCTCATCGTCTCCTGCACGATCTTTTCGCCGTCGGGGCCGAGCAGCGGGACCGCGACCGGCTGTTCATTCCCAAGTCCGGGCGGGCCGGACGGCGCCCTGCCTTTCCGGAGCAGGTCGTCACGGCCTGAGATAAGAGGCGTTTTCGTGGGCGTGTCCATGGCTCTCCTTCGCATTGTCGGTTGAAAGGTCGCTGTTACATACGGGAGATCTAATACGCCCGACACGTCATACCAAAGCAAGAGGCGCGCCGAAAAGCCGCTCAGCCGCTCCGGGGGCGTGCGCGCTGGCCGCGGTGGTCAAGTGGGGCCGGGCGGACTCGAACCGCCGACCTAGAGTTTAGGAAACTCTTGCTCTATCCACCTGAGCTACGGCCCCGTGAAGAGCGGGGATTCTATCTTCGGCGCGTCCCGCGAATCACGGGGTGGCGTCTGATCTTGCGACGAGTGTCTTCGGCGCGCGGGCGCGCCAGGCCGCGGCCAGAGCGTCCCGGGCGACGCCCCGGGTGGCGCGGGAGAGCTGCACGCGCGTCGCGCCCTGGCGTCCCCACGCCCCGTTTACCGGCGAGAACACCTCCGGCACGGCTTTAACAAAGGCTTCCTGTTCCTCCGGAGAAAGCTTCACCATCGCCCACCCGGGCTCGGGCGAAAGCGTCGCGAAAATCTTTCCGCCGACTCGGAAATCGGGATGACCCATGTGAGCGCCCTCGGTCGCCTCAGGAAGCGTGAGGGCGATCTTTCGGAACTGGTCTGCGGTCACGTGGACGCGGTCCCCGCCCGGCGCACCCAGCGGGGGGAGGAATCCGTCCTCTGCCGGAGGATGAGATTCAGCTGAGCCGCATGATGCTCGACGCAGGCGGTCACGGCGTTCTCGATCATGTCGATCGCCGCCCCGAACTGCGGCCAGAGGACGGTTTTCCAGGCGGTTTCCATCGAAGCTCCCGGGACGAATGAAGTCTTCGGAACAGCAGGAATTCTAATCGCCGCGGGCGGTCGGATCGCGCGGAATACACTCCGGACATGAGGTTGCGTCCGCTCTACCTCGCCCTCTGCATCCTCGGCGCGGTGCTCCCCTGTTCGCAGTTCCTGCCGTGGCTCGAGCGCACGGGGTCTGTCCCCCTGTTCTTCCGGGAGCTCTTCGCCAACCGCGTGGCGGGCGCCTTCGCCGTCGGCGTGATCGTTACGGTGATTGTCGTCAGCGTCTTCATTGTGGTGGAAGGCCGGCGGCTGCGCATCGCCAACCTGTGGCTCCCGGTGAGCCTGGTTTTCGCCGTCGGGATTTCCTGCGGGCTTCCGCTCTTCCTCTTCCGGCGCGAGGGCGCGCTCGATTGCGCCGCGCCTCATCGACCCTGACCCGGTCCTGACCACTTCTGGCCCGGGTAGCTTGCGTCTTGTTCTGCTTCCAGGGCTCGACGGAACCGGGTTGCTCTTTCGGCGGCTCGTGGCGAGCCTTCCGGAATCCTTAAAACCGATCGTGGTCCGCTACCCTGGAACCTGCTCCACTTACTCAGACCTGCTTCCCACGGTCCTATCGTCATTCCCGGCGGGCGAGCGCTACGTGCTCGTGGCGGAGTCCTTCTCGGGCCCGCTGGCGATCCGTGCCGCCGGCGGCGCTCCAGATGGTCTCGCCGGCGTCGTTCTCGCCGCTTCGTTCGCTCGTCAGCCGCTTCCTGATCTGATGGCGCTCTTCTGCCGGCATTTCCCCCCCCGCCTGCTCTTCGAGCTGCCATGGAGTTTTCAGGCAGCGGCGCTCGTGGGGCTGCGAGAAAGCCTTGGC
>JBBQDF010000230.1:0-5170 GCA_038319475.1 Thermoanaerobaculia bacterium | reverse complement strand
GAGCTGCCCGACGTTCCGCCGGGGAAGTGGACGATCCGCGCGGCCGCATCGGGGTACCGCAACGGGGAGACGTCGGGGGTCGAGCTCGGCGAGGGCGAGACGAAGGAAGGAGTGGTGGTCTCCCTGCGCAAGGGCGGCTCGCTTTCCGGGCGCGTCCTCGACCCGAAGAAAGGGACGGGCGTGCCGAACGCGTCCGTGAGCTGGCAGGCGGCTGGCTCCTCCGGCGGCGCCACAGGGGCGATGTTCGCTCGCCTGGGCGGGGGCGCCACAAACACAGCGACGAACACCGACGCCGATGGACGATTCCGTTTCGACGGACTGCCGGAGGGGCGGGTCACCGTCATTGCGGACCATTCGGACTACCTGGAGACGAGCCGCGAGGTGGATCCCGAGAAGGAAGCGACCGTCGACATCACGCTCGGGACGGGCGGCGGCATCTCGGGCAGCGTCGTCGACCGCGACGGACGCACTCCGGTCGCCGGCGCTCTCGTCGCGCTGAACGAAGAAGGCGATGCCGGAATGTTCGGCGGAGGGGACTCGACGCGCACGGACGGCTCGGGCGCTTTCTCCTTCGAGCACCTGAAGGCGGGACGGTTCAAGCTCTCCGCCCAGTCGTCCACTGGCAAGTCGCCGGCGAAGGAAGTCATCCTCGCCGAGAATCAGCGGCAGGACGGGGTGCTGATCGCGATGGTGTCCGCCGGCGCCACCGTCCGGGGGACCGTCTCGGGGCTGCCCCAGGGCAAGCTCGGGGGAATCCACGTCTCCGCCAACGGCAAGGACTACTCAGACACCACGCAGACGGACGACGCGGGCGGATTCACGCTACGGGACGTTGCCCCCGGCATCGTCCAGTTCCACGCCAACACGAGCATGCCCGCGGGCCGCTCCGTCTCGAAGTCCGCCGAGATTCCGGACGGGGCAGGCGAAGTCCCGGTGCAGATCGTGTTCGAAGGCTCGTCCCGCCTCGCCGGACGCGTCACGCGAGGCGAGAGGCCGCTCGCCGGGCTCTTCGTGTCCGCCTTCGCCGATCCCCCTTTGCCCGGCGCCGGCCGCGCGACATCGCAGACGGATGAGGACGGACGGTACGCCCTCGAGGGCCTGTCCGACGGCTCGTATCAGGTCTCGGTCGGAGGCCAGGGAGTCTCGTATCGGAAAGTCATTCCCGTCTCCGGGGACACGACCGGTGACATGGCGATTCCCGCCGCGACGATCACGGGCACGGTCACTGAGGACGGCTCCGGCGCGCCCCTGGAAGGTGTGACGATCGAGGCGGAGACTGGAAAGGAGACCGCGGCATTTGCGATGAAGACTGCCGTCTCGGATTCTTCCGGCCATTACGAGATCGACGGGGTCGACCCGGGCAGTTACCAGATCAGCGCGCGCAAAGCGGGGTACCAGCAGAAGACGTCCACGGCGAGCGTGAGAGCGGAGTCGTCGTCCGCGAATTTTGTTCTCGCGAAGGGCTCAGGGATTTCCATCCGCGTTTACGACGGCGTAACCGGATTGCCACTGCACGGCGTGACTGTGCTCGCGTTCGGCGCGAGCGGCAGCGTGGCGTTTCAGGGATCGGTCGGCCTCGATTCCACCGGTAAGGGAGAGGTCTCCTCTCTCGGTCCGGGCCGGTACTCGATCTATTTTTTCTCGGACGGCTACGCGCCGCGCTCTCTTCCCGCGGTGAGCGCTCCGTCGCCCGAGGTCGCGATCGCCATGACGCCGGGCGGCCGAGTCGAAGTCCACGCCGGCACGTCCGGCTCCGGGCGCCTCACCGACGGGTCGGGCGCCGTCTATCTGCTTTCGCCTTACCGACTGGACGGACGCGTGACCGCCGTGCCTCCCGCATCGACGTGGGAGCACCTCGCTCCCGGCTCCTACACGCTCCAGATGACGGGCGCGGCCGGACAGTCGGTGTATTCGTTCACGATCTCGGAAGGACAGACGACGCGGCTGGACTTGAAGTAGCGAGCGGAAAACGGGAAAAGGGAAACGGGGGTTGCTCGCTCAACTCTCAGCTCTCAACCTCTTCAGATATCTCCGCGGATCGTCCATCAGCCGGTTGTTCTCGGCGAAGGCCCGCCACTCGGCGAGGAAGGCCCAGAGGTGGAGCGCCACCGCCGTGAGCGAGGCCGCGAGATGGACCCACGACGGCAGCGCTCGGGTATGCACCGCCGCACCGAGCACGAAGACGGCGATCGCCGCGAGGAGGGCGAAGGTGGCGGGCGGCGAGGTTCTCGCCTTGAAGCGCCGCAGCGCTGCCAGGATCGGCTTCTGATCCGCATCCGGATACGCGGCGATTTCGTCCTTCACCAGTCTTCCCGTCCCGACGAAATAGAAGATCACCATCGACTGCGAGAACAGCGAAAGCAGCACCGTCGGGATGGCCCACCCGACGTGGCGGCGGACCAGGATCCGCGCGATCACCGGGCCCGCTCCGATTCCGGTTGCGACGGCGAATCCCTGGATCGAGGTGGCGACGAAACCCGCCAGCGCGAGCGCCGTCGTGAGCAGGAGCGCGAACGACATCGCGCCGGAGAATAGCGCGATCCGCGGCGCCCGGCCCGGCGATCCTTGACCCTCGGGAAGGGCGCGGGCCACAATCGGTTTTTCGACGCGAGGGACTCTTTCAACGGAGGCCGACATGGGCAGCGAGATCCGGACGCTCTGCGACATCTTTCGAAGAGCGGCGGCGTCGGGCAAGCCCGACCTCCTCATCTCCAAGGTAGGCGGGCGGTGGCTGCCCATCTCCGCTTCGGACTTCGGATTCACGGTGCGCGCTCTTTCGCTCGGTTTGAACTCCCTCGGGATCCAGCCGGGGGACCGCGTCGCGATCCTCTCCGAGAACCGCCCCGAGTGGGCCATGTCGGACTACGCGATCCTCTGCGCCGGCGGCTGGTCGGTGCCCATCTACCCGACGCTTCCGGCGAACCAGATCGCGCCACTGTTGAACGACTGCGGGGCGCGCGCGATCTTCATCTCGACGCCGGAGCAGCTCGCGAAGATCTCGGCGATCCACGAGCAGTGCCCCGCGCTCGAGTACGTCATCTGCATCGAGGCGTCCGCCCCCGCTGTCGAGGGGTACATGAGCTTCGGCGCGGCGGTCGACAAGGGACGCTCCACCCTGGAGATGAGCCCCGCCCTCTTCGATCAGCGCGCGGACCGCGTGAAGCCCGACGACGTGGCGACCATCATCTACACGTCCGGCACCACCGGGGAGCCGAAAGGCGCGATGCTGACGCACGGTAACTTCGTCGAGAACGTGCGGGGCTCGCTCGAGAACATCCCGATCACCGGGGATGCCGTGGCGCTCTCCTTTCTCCCGCTGTCGCATGTGTTCGAGCGGATGCTCGACTACGCCTACCTCTACCAGTCCGCCTCGATCGCCTACGCCGAATCGATCGACAAGCTGAAGGACAACTTCCTGGAGGTGAACCCCCACTGCTTCGGCGCCGTGCCGCGCGTTTACGAAAAGGTGCAGGCGCGCATCCTCGACAAGGTGTCCACGGCCCCCGCTGTCCGCCAGAAGCTGTTCCACTGGGCGGTCGCCGCGGGGCGCGAGAACCTCGAGCGCCGGGAACGGGGACAGTCGCCGTCCTCCTCGCTCAAGTTGAAGCTCGCGGACAGGCTCGTCCTCCACAAGATCCGGGCCCTCCTCGGAAGCCGGTTCCGGTTCGCCGTATCGGGGGGCGCGCCTCTCGCCAGAGACCTCGCGCAGTTTTTTCTCGCCGCCGGAGTCTCTATCTACGAGGGGTACGGGCTGACGGAGACCTCTCCCGTCATCGCCGTCAACGGCCCGAATGCCTGGAAGCTCGGAACGGTCGGGCACCCGCTCGGCAACGTCGAGGTCATCATCGCGCCCGACGGCGAGATCCTGACCCGCGGCCCGCACGTCATGAAGGGCTATTTCCGCAAGCCCGATGCGACGATGGAGGCGATCGACAAGGACGGATGGTTCCACACCGGAGACATCGGGCACCTGGATCCGCAAGGGTTCCTCGCGATCACCGACCGCAAGAAAGATCTGATCGTCCTCGCCAGCGGCAAGAAGGCGGCTCCGCAGCCCATCGAGAACGATTTGAAGAAATCTCCCTACATCGACATGCCGATCGTACTCGGCGACCGGCACAAGTTCCTCGCCGCGTTGATCGTCCCGAAGTTCGATCGTTTGAAGGAGCTGGCGAAGGAACAGCATTTCGAGTTTTCGCCCGAATCCATCGACGCGAACCCGCGCATCCGCGCGCTTTTTCAGGGCGAGATCGACCGGTACAACGAAGGGCGGCCGCACCACGAGCAGATCCGCGCGTTCGCGCTGCTCCCCGCCGACCTGACCGTGGAAGACGGATCGATCACCCCGACTCTGAAAGTGAAGCGGCGGATCCTGGAAAAAAGGTACGAAGAGCTGATCCACGCGATGTACCAGGCGGCGGAGAAGACCCATGTCGCCTGACGAGGCGTCGCCTGGCGCCTTCACGCTGGCGCTCGAGGACGACGGTCTCGCGGTCGTGACTTTCGACCTGCCCGGCGAGAAGGTCAACAAGTTCTCCCGCGGGGTGATCCGGGACCTGGGCGAGCTGCTGCTCCGCCTCGCGCGGGAGCCCCGCCTGCGCGCGCTTCTGATCCGCTCCGGAAAGCCCGGGGTCTTCATCGCCGGCGCCGACATCCAGGAGTTCGTCTCAACCGCCGCCGCGGAAGCGGGAGACGCCGTGCGCGCCGTGCAGGCGCTCTTCGAACAGCTGGCGCACCTGCCATGCCCGACGGTCGCGGCGATCGATGGCGTCTGCCTCGGCGGCGGGACGGAACTCGCGCTCGCGTGCGACTACCGCCTGATGTCCGATGGCGCGAAGTCCCGGATCGGGCTCCCGGAAGTTCGCCTCGGGATTTTTCCCGCGTGGGGCGGCTGCACGCGGCTGCCCCGGGTCGTCGGGCTCCAGAAGGCGCTCGACATGATCCTGACGGGAAAGACACTCGACTCCCGCCGCGCGAAGAAGATCGGACTCGTGGACGCGTCGGTGCCGGCGGCGATCTTCGATCAGACCGCCCGCGATTTCGCGCGATCGCAGATCAGAACGGGCAAGCCCCGTGCCCCCCGCCGCCCCGAGCGCGGGATCGCGGACCGGGTCCTCGAAGGCAACCCGCTCGGGCGCCGCGTGGTCTTCGCGAAAGCCCGCCAGACTCT
>JBBQDF010000229.1:0-5178 GCA_038319475.1 Thermoanaerobaculia bacterium | reverse complement strand
CAGGGGTAGATCCTCTTCAGAGTGCGCGGATACGGGATCGCCTCGCGGAGGTGGTGAATCCCGCAGGCCCAGGCCACGAAGCGCTCGAGCCCCATTCCGAACCCGGAGTGCGGGAATGTGCCGTAGCGGCGAACGTCGAGGTACCACTCGTAGGCTTCCCGGGGAAGCTTGTGCTCCGCGATTCTCTTCTCGAGCAGCCCGAGGTCGGAGATCCGCTCTGAACCCCCGATCACCTCTCCGTAGCCTTCCGGCGCGAGCATGTCGAGGCCCAGGACGACTTCCTCGTCTTCCGGGTCCGGCTGCATGTAGAACGATTTGATCGCCGCGGGAAAGCGAGATACCACGAGCGGGCGGTCGAGCTCCTTCGCGAGCGCGGTCTCCTCGTCGGCCCCGAGATCGTCGCCGAACTGGATCGCGAAGCCCTCGCCGGCGAGCTTGCGGACGGCCTCGCGGTAGGTGATCCGCGGAAACGGCTTCTGGATCGCCTCGAGCCTGCTCGTGTCGCGCTCGAGCCGCTTCAGGTCCTCCTGGCAGCGCTCGAGCACGCGGCCCATCAGGGAGACGATGAAGTCCTCCGCGAGCTCGACTAACCCTTCGAACCGCATGAACGCGACTTCGGGCTCGATCATCCAGAACTCGGTCAGGTGCCGCCGCGTCTTGGATTTCTCCGCGCGAAACGTCGGCCCGAAGCAGTAGACCTTCCCGAACGCGGCCGCCGCGGGCTCTAGATAGAGCTGGCCGGATTGCGAGAGATACGCCTTCTCCCCGAAGTAATCCGTTTCGAAGAGCGTCGACGTGCCCTCGACGGCCGAGCCCGTAAGAATCGGCGAGTCGATCAGCGTGAACTCCCGCTGGTAAAAGAAGTCGCGAATAGCCTGCTCGACCTCGGAGCGGACCCGGAGCACCGCGTGCTGCTGGGACGAGCGCATCCAGAGATGCCGCAGGTTCATCAGGAAGTCGACGCCGTGCTCCTTCGGGCTGATCGGATATCCCTCCGAAGGCCCGACAATTTCGACCGACTGCACCGCCATCTCATAGCCGCCCGGCGCGCGCTTCTCCTCGCGCACGGTCCCGATGAGCCGCAGCGAGCACTCCTGCGACGCCCGCTCGGCGGTCTCCCAGACCTCGGCGAGCACCTCCACCTTCGGGACGACCGCCTGCAGATAGCCGGTGCCGTCCCGGACGATCAAGAACTGGATCTTGCCCGACGAGCGGCGGTTGTACAGCCACCCGCGAACAGTGGCCGTGCTGCCGGTCTTCTCGCCGATATGCGAGATCGCTGTGGTGTCCATAAAGAGCGCGCGATTATACGCGGGCAGGCGAAGGCGAGCCGGCGTAACCTTCAGCCGGACCGGAGGACCAGCTCGTTCACGCGAACCTGTGGGAACCGACCCGCGATCAGCCCCCGGACGTCCACATCGCGATCCCAAGTCTCACGCCGGTGAGCACAATCCAGATCGCGAGAACCGCCGCGAAAGACTTCCTCCGCGAGAACCCGTTTATGCAGCGGATCCCAATCACCAGCAGGATCAGGTACCAGATCTCGAAAGGATTCAGCGTGCCGAGAAGCGTGTCGAAAGGCTCGCGCAGGTCCGGGAAAAGGAGGTTCGCGCCGAGAGGCGGATGCAAGTCCGATGCGGCGCGGAGCCGATCCGGCCCTCGGATAATGACCACGAGAGAGCCGAAACACAACTGAAGAAACGGAATGACCGCGGCGCAGCAAATCATGCAGAAGGTCGCCCGAAAGTCCATTCGGCCGTCCAGAGCCAGCACGACGGCGTAGACGAGGCCCGCCAGCAGAAGCAACTGGACGAGCAGGACAAGCGGCGCGAATCCGGCGCCCACCAGCTGCCAGCGCCGCATGGCTGCCAGCGCCGCATCCACCTGGCTTGCGGGTACGGACGACTCCAGTTGCCCGCGAATCGCCAGGAGGGCCAGAGGGCTCATCCACAGGTTGACAAGAACCGTCCCGATCGCAACGAGAAGCAGCGGAACCAGATACCCGGGTCGGTCGGAGAGGTCCGCGAACGCCTGGCGCGGGTTCCAGAAGAGCTGGAGGACTCGTTCGGCCTGGCGACCGGCGCGCGATCGCGAGGCGGGATTCAGAGCCGTCTGCATGGGTCGCTCAAGGAACCTTCACGCGGGGTGCTGGCGACACGCCTGAGGTCGGGTCGTCTGCCGCCGCCAGGTGACCGGCGAAGGATGCCGCCAGCACAAGCAGCGACGCGGCTGCCAGGAGCAGCAGACAGTGAACCCACCACGGAGGCCCCACCCGCAAGCGGGCAAACGGATCGCGACGTTCAGAGGGAGACGGCACGCGCGCTCCCGATCGATGGGGGTTCGGCGAGGCTCGCCGGGGAAATCGGCTCCCCACTCCAAAGGCGGGAGTAGACGCCGCCCTGCCGAACGAGGGCCTCGTGGGACCCCAGTTCCCGAACCCGACCCGCGTCGAGCACCAGGATTTGATCGGCCGTGCGGGCGAGCTCCAGCCGGTGGACGATGTGGATCGTCGTTCGCCCACGTTCTCGGTCCAACACTCGTCTCAATCGGAGCTCGGTCGCCGGATCGAGCTGGCTGAAGGCCTCGTCCAGAATCAGGATGGGCGGGTTGCGAAGAAGGATCCTGGCCAGGCAGACGAGCTGGCGCTGGCCCCCGCTCAACATCAACCCATTCTCTCCGACGCGAGTGTCGTAGCCGTCGGGTAAGGAATCCAGGAATCTCTCCAGACCCATGCTCGACACGACCTCTCGGATCCTTTCATCCGAGATCGTCTCGTCGAAGAAGCGAAGGTTCTCCTTGACCGTCGCGTCGAGCAGCACCGGGTTCTGGTCGACATATCCAATGGACGCGCGGAGCTCCGACAGTGGAAGAGAAGAGATGTCCCGACCCCCCAGGAAGATCGCGCCGCCGGCGGGCTCGTAAAACCGCAGCAGGAGCCTCGCGAGCGTACTCTTGCCGCTCCCCGTCTCTCCGACGATCGCCAGCGTCGTTCCGAAGGGCACGCGCAGATCGATTTCCTGGAGGACCGTGGTCCGCGGTCCGTAGCGGAACGAGACCCGTTGCAACTCGAGGTCCATTTTCCTGGTCCCTGTCGGTGGTGCGTCGCGGTCCAGACCCGACTCGCGCTTCAGCTCGAGGACCTCGGTCAAGCGCTCGGTCCCGACGACGGCATCCCCAAGAGCCGGCGCCAATCCGAAGAGCCGATAGACGGGTTGGAGCATGGAGAGAAGGATCGCGTAGACCGCGACGACGCCGCCCGCGCTCAGCGAGCCTCGGATCCCGAGGAGCATGGCCTGCCGCGCGACCGCGACGAAAACCAGCCCGGTCAGCAGCTCTCCAATCGCCAATCCGGCCGCGGCGAGGACGTTAGCCCGAAAGACGAGCGACACGAGCCGCGCGATCTTCTCTCCCGCGTGGCCCTCGACGTCCCGCTCTCTTCCGAGCGATTTGACCGCACCGGCCGCCCTGATCGTCTCGACCGTCTGGGACTGTACGACTGCCCCTTGCTCCACGATTCGACGCTGCGCCGAACGCAGCCGCTGACCGAGCACGAGCATCCCTCCGAGAGCAACGGGAACGATGGCCAGCGCCAGCCAGGCGAGTCGGATCTCGAAGAAGGCGACGACCGCCGCCCCTCCCAGGATCGTGACGGCATCGACGAACAGGAAGACGGCCGATCCGGCGAGCGCGTCTCGAACCTTCACCGCGTCGGAGAACCGCGCGAGAACGTCCCCGACGTGCCGCGAGTCGTAGAAGCTCATAGGGAGGCGCAGGATGTGGGCGAAGAAGCCGCCGAGCAGCCGAGCGTCGATACGCCGCGCGAGGTAGGCCTGGAGGAGTCCTCGCAGGTATCCGAACGACGCCTTGAAGACGACCACCCCCGTCAGACCGATGACGAGCCAGTCCAGCAGGCGAAGGTTTCGGGCGGGGAGGATGCGGTCTACGAAGAACTGGAGAGCGAGGCTGCCCGCGATTCCCAGAACGAGGAGCACGAGCAATACGGCGAAGAGCTCCCCCAGCAGGAAGTCGTCGGGCTCCAGAATTCTGACCAGATCGCGTACCGCGCTGCGAGAGGCAACCGTTTCGGCGGTCTCGTCCCTGCTCAACAGGACCGCGGCCCCGCTCCAAGCCGACACGAACTCCTGCACCGACCGCTGGAGAAGGCCCCGGCCCGGGTCCCAGAGGCGAAGCCGTCGCGGTCCGACGCGCAGGACGACCACGAAGTGATGGAGCCCTCCTTCGACCAGGTGCGCGATGAACGGCGCGGGCAGGCGGGGCAGAGCGGCGGGCGCCGCTCGCACACCCCTCGCAACGAGCCCCAGCGGGCCGGCTGCCTGCACCAGACCCGCAATCGTCGTCCCGGAGCGATCCGTGCCAGCGAGTCGTCGAATCTCGGCCACGGACGGGCAACGCAGACAGAGCGACCTCGAGACCGTCGCGAGACAGGCCGCCCCGCAGTCGGTCTCCTCCCGCTGGCGGACCCCGGGGAAAGGTCGGAAGACATCGAAAGGCCTCACAGCCACGTCAGTTGACGAGTCTGCCCGCCGATCAAGTGCATGTAAAGATCCTCCAACCGGGCGAAGGAACGTCCCTCGAACGTGACCTGCCAGGCTCGTCCGGTGGTCTCGGGGACTCCCTGCCAGCGAACTCGACCCTCATGCAGAATGATCAGCTCGTCGCAGAGACGCTCGAGACTCTCAAGGCCGTGGCTGGTGAGGAGGACGGTTCCATCCCGTGCCACGAAACTCCGGAGCCAGTCTTTCAGCATCGCGGTGGCGCCCGGATCCACGTTGGCGAAGGGCTCGTCTAAGATCAGCAATTCCGGCCGGTGAAGCACTGCGGCGGCGAAGGCGAGCTTCTGCCGCATTCCGCTGGAGAGCTCCGAGATCATCCGCGTCTCGGCCTCTTCTAGCTCGAGCGCCTCGCAGAGCTCCTGAATCCGGCTTGCGGCGGTCTGGCTGTCGACGCGGTAGACCCGGCCGATGAAATCCAGAAACTCGCGCACTCGGAGCTCTTCGAAAAGGCCCAGGTCCGCCGGCATCACACCGATTCGACGCTTGACACTGACCGCTTCGGGATGGAAGGGCTCACTGAAAATCGAGACTCGTCCGGCGTCGGGCTCCACGATGCCGCTCAAGCAGCCGACGAGGGTGGTCTTGCCGGCTCCGTTAGGTCCGA
>JBBQDF010000228.1:0-5179 GCA_038319475.1 Thermoanaerobaculia bacterium | reverse complement strand
ACACTAACCGTCGCCTCCGCTCACTCCGGGACGCGCTCACGCGCCGGCGGGCGGCTCGCCTGAAGGCTCGACCGCCCGCCTCGTCCCTGCGTTCGCTCCGGCTCCCGCCCCGAGAGGCTCCTCCTTCCCTCCGGTCAGGAGACTCCTCTCGGGGCGAGCTTAGCCACCATCTCGACAAAAACGCAGCTCTAAGGCGTGGGCGACATCGCTAAGGGCTAAGCCAAATTTTTCACGAGCGCAGCTCTGGTCCCTCCCCGCGCGGCGGGGGAGAGGGGCAGGACTTGAAGACGGACAGAAGTCGATCGTGAGAGAGATGCGACACGTGCTCAAACATCTCGCGCGCGAGAGGACCGTGGCCCTCCGCGCGCGAGCCGAGTTCTTCCTATCTGCCCGCGGCCGCGACCAGTTCCGCCGCCGAAGTGGGGCCGATGACGGACGTGTCGGTGTGCCAGGCGATCAGGGCGCGGAACTCGAGGCCCGAGGCGAAGCCTGTCTTACGGCCATGTTTCTTCGCGACCTCGTCTGCCTTTTTCTGCTGCTCCGGGGTCAGCTCCGGGGCGATTCCGAGGTAGTCCCACGCGTCTCCGTCGGTGTGGGCGTAGACCTGGGAGGCGGGAAGACCCGCTTCCCTGGCCATGGCGTCGGTCTCGGCCAGCCACTTCAGAAAGTCCAGGTGCTTGCCGGGCGCGACGCGGTACAGCGAGATGCGAGCGGTCGCCATGGGCTTCGCGTCCTGTCTGGCGGCCTGCGGCCGAGCGGACGAGGCGGTGAAGAAAACGAAGAGAACGGGAGTCAAAGAAATCCAGCGCTTCATGGTGTCTCCTCGGGTGAACGTCACCCACGTCGCCGCAGATGAGCCCGCCCCGGCCGGCCATACCGTCCGCGACTGAGGCTCCCTGATTCCGAGGCGAGAAATTTTGACTGACTCTATCCCGACCTTGCGCCCGAAACGCGCTCCGGGGCCCTCGCGGGCTACTTCTTCGGGCGCCTAGCGGCCAGAGCGGCTTTGAAGGTCTCCCTCGGGACCTTTCGGTAGTCGGAGAATTCGCCTGCGCCCGCGATCCACTCTCCGCCGTCCATCGTGACGCAGTCGCCCGTCTGGTACGGGCAGAGGTCCGACAGCAGGAAGGTAGCGAGGTTGGCGATTTCTTCTTTTTTCCCGAAACGGCCGAGCGGGATCCTGGCGAGCGCGTTTTTTTCCGCCTCGGGACTCGCCATCAGTCGCGAGAACGCGCCTTCCGTCGGGATGGGGCCGGGCGCGATGGCGTTGACCCGGATCCCGGCGTGGCCCCACTCGACGGCGAGCGAGCGGGTCATCGCGAGGACACCCGCCTTCGCGCACGCGGAAGGCAGGGCGAAAGCCGTTCCGGTCCACGCGTAGGTCGTCACGATCGAGAGGATCGTGCCGGGGGCCTTTCGCGCGAGGAGATGCCGGCCGACCTCCAGCGAGCAATGCACCGAGCCGTAGAGCACGGTCTTGACGACGGCGTCGAATCCGTTCGGGGTGAGGTCCTCCGCCGGGACCAGAAAGTTTCCCGCGGCGTTGTTGACGAGCCCGTCCACTTTCCCGAATCGCTCGACGGCGCGCGCGACGAGCGCCTTCACCTGTTCGGGCTCGCGCACGTCGGCCGCGAACGCATCGACCTCCGCGCCTTCCCGCGCGGCGGAGCGGATCTCCTCCGCGGCGCCCGCCAGCCGGTCCGCGCGGCGCCCGGCGATCGTGACATTCGCGCCGCACGTGGCAAACGCTGAGGCCATCGCGAGGCCGAGTCCGCTCCCTCCTCCGGTGACGAGAATCGAACGTCCGGCGAGGGTGCGCGGGTCGAACATGGGGCCTCCGGGAAATTGGTTTAGGGTTCAGGGTTGCGAGTTGAGGGTTGAGGGTGTCCGCGTTCCTTGCCTTCCCGCCTTTCGTCTACGACCCCTTCAGGTATTTGTCGAACCAGTCCACGACGCGTGTGTCCCGGTCGAGCTGGTGTTTCGGGTCGCGGATCGAGTGCCCCTCGTTCTCGTAGATCACGAGGGACGTGGGAACCCCGAGAGTCTTCAAAGCGTGCCAGAACTCGTAACCCTGCGGCGTCGGAACCTCGGAGTCGCGGTCGCCATGAAGGACGAGCGTGGGGGTCTTCACTTTCTTGATGAACGTGATCGGGGACGACCTCGCGTACACGTCCGGGTCGTCGTAGACCGACGCGCCAAAGAAAGGGATCAGCCACTGGTCGATGCGGTTCTGCCCGTAATAGCTCTGCCAGCTCACGATGCCCGCGCCGGTCACGGCGGCCGCATACCGGTTCGTCTGCGTGACCGCCCACATCGTCATGTATCCGCCGTAGCTCCACCCGCAAATGCCTAGGCGCTTAGGGTCAATCGGCGCGGCGGCCACGGCCGCGTCGACACCGCGGTCGATGTCGCGGAAGTCCCCGTATCCGAAATCCTTGACGTTGGCCGCCGTGAACGCCTCGCCCTGCCCGTAGCTCCCGCGCGGGTTCGGAAGAAAAACGAAGTAACCCTGGCTCGGGAGGATCGCGGCCCACCTGGACGGCCAGCCCGCGACTGAAGCTCCCGAAGGGCCGCCGTGCACGACGACGATCATCGGATATTTCTTCGACGCGTCGATGTCGAGCGGATGGAGAAGCCAGCCCTGGACGCGGGAGCCGTCGCTTTCCCAGGAGAGGCTCCGCGCTTCTCCCCACGCCGGGGAGACTCCGGTATTGGCCCGGGTGACGGGCTCCCAACGCCCGATCGGACCGGCGACCACCTCCGGAGGCTCCCGGAACGATGACCGCACCGCCGCGGAGGCCGTGCCTCGCGCGGCCACGGTGAAGCTCTTGATCACCGCGGGCCCGCGCCATACCGTCGTGACCTTGCCGCCCGCGTCGAGGGTGGCGACGCCCTCGTCTCCCTCGACGTGTTCGGTGAACAGAATCTCCTCCGGGGAGCGCCAGAACAGCGAAGAGGCCGATGCCTTCATGCCGGCCGTGCGGTTCTGCGCGGGGCCTCCCGCCGCGGGCACCGTCCAGATGTCGCCGCCCGTCGAGCCCTCGTCGCTCATGATCCCGTGGATCACCGCGATCCGCGACCCGTCGGGAGACCAGCGGGGACAGGCGATCTGGAGCGGCGGCTTCCACAAGGATCGCGCGGGCCCGCCTTCCGCCGGGACGATATAGAGCTGCGCGATCCAGTAGTTGTTGGTCCCGGACCCCTCGGCCGCTTCGGCGGCGAACGACCGGCCATCGGGAGACCAGTCGTAGTCGTAGACGTAGAGGTTCTCGGGCGAGACCTCCCGGACTCTTCCCGTTGCGACCTCCGCGACGGTAATGCGCCGCTCGTCCACCTTCTCCTCCACGAGGCCGGCGTCTGGTTTGTAGGCTGTTAACGCTCCCTGCTCCTGGGAAGAGCCGGCGACGAACAGGAACGCGACGGAGCGCCCGTCGGGCGACCATCGCGGGTCGGCGAGCTGCCCCTTCAACCGCGTGAGCTGGCGCGGGGGCCCGCCCGCGGCAGAGGCGATCCAGACCTGAGCCTGACCGTCCTTTGCCGCTTTTGAGAGAAACGCGATCCGCCGGCCGTCCGGAGACCACACCGGATGCTGCTCGTCGCGGGCGCGGCCGTCCGAGGCGCCGGAAATGCGGCGCGGGGCCGCGGCGGGCGCGCCGATCGCCTGCATCTCGATCGCGCCGAGCTTCCAGGCCCCCGCGCGGTCCTTGATCTTCTTCACCCAGGCCACCCGCGTGCCGTCGGGGGAAATCGCGACCTGCCCGAACTCCTGAACGTTCTGGAGCCGCGCGAGGAGCGACTCGAGGGCGGGTTTCCTGGCAGCCGCATGAACCGGGCAGGCGCAGACGAGGAGGGCGATCGCCGCACCGACAAACGGACTCGATTTTCTGAGGTTGAACGCTGAACGCTGAACCCTGGACCCTGAACTTTTAACCCTCAACTCTCAACCCTCAATTTCCCTAGGTCAAATCCACCCACACGCTCTTCACCTCGGTGTACGCCTCGAGCGCGTAATGGCCGCGCTCCCGCCCGAAGCCCGACTGCTTGTAGCCGCCGAAGGGGAGCCCCGGATCGTAGAAGTTGTAGGTGTTGATCCAGACGGTGCCGGCTTTCAGAGACTTCGCGGTTCTCAGCGCTTTCTTGATGTCGCGCGACCAGACGGCCGCCGCGAGCCCGTAGATCGTGCTGTTGCCGATTAAGACCGCGTCGGCTTCGTCCTTGAAGGTCAGAGTCGCCAGGACCGGACCGAAGATCTCTTCGCGGGCGATCGTCATGTCCGGTGTGACGCCGTCGAAGACCGTGGCCTCGAAAAACGCGCCCCTGCCGGAGACCGACGCGCGGTTCCCGCCGGTGACGAGCCTGGCGCCCTCCGCCTTTCCCTTCTCGACGTAGCGGGCGACGTTGTCCCGCTGCTTTTCGGAAACGAGCGAGCCGAGACGCGTCTTGGGATCCAGAGGATCTGCCGGAGTCATCTTGCGGGCGCGCTCGGCGACTTTCTCCATCAGCGCGTCGTGGACCGACTCTTCGACTAAGAGGCGGGAGCCCGCGGAGCAGAGCTCCCCCTTGCCATAGAAGATCGCGTTGATCGCGCCGCGCGCGGCGGCGTCGAGGTCCGCATCCGCGAAGACGACGTTCGGCGATTTTCCGCCGAGCTCCATGGAGACGCGCTTCAAGGTCCCGGCGGCCGCGCGAAGGATCGATTTTCCCGTCTCCGTCTCGCCCGTGAAGGAGATCTTGTCGATCCCGGGATGCTCCGCCATCGCCGCGCCCACGGTTGCTCCCGGACCCGGCACGACGTTGAACGCGCCGGGCGGCAGGCCCGCCTCGGCGAGGAGCTCGGCGAAGAGAAGCGCCGTCAAGGGCGTCACGGACGCGGGCTTCAAGACGACCGTGTTGCCGAGCGCGAGCGCCGGCGCGATCTTCCACATCGCCTGCAGGAGCGGGAAGTTCCACGGGGTGATCGCGCCCACGACGCCGACGGGCTCCCGCAGGGTCATCAGGAGCGCGTCGTTTCTGGAAGGGAACGTGTCGCCGTAGAGCTTGTCGGCCGACTCGCCGAAGTAGGCGAGGCATTCGGCGGCGGCGGGCACGTCGATTTTCGCCGACTCGAAGATCGGCTTTCCATTGTCGAGGGTCTCGACCCGGCCAAAGGAGTCGGCGCGCGAAGCGAGCAGGTCGGCCG
>JBBQDF010000227.1:0-5220 GCA_038319475.1 Thermoanaerobaculia bacterium | reverse complement strand
GGCTGCTGCCAGATGGTCGTCACGCCCGGAAGCTGCGAGGCTTCCGTCATCTCCGCGAGGAGTTTCTCCTTCGTCATCCCGTCGCGCCATTGCTTCTGGGGCTTGAGCTCGACGAGCGTCTCGTACATGTTGATCGGTGCGGGATCGAGCGGGCTCTCGGCGCGCCCCACCTTACCGACGACCGAAGCCACCTCCGGGAATCTCCGCAAAACCGCGTCCTGCCTCTTCATGATGTCGACCGCCTGCGTCAGCGAGACGGCGTTGGACGTGACCGGCATGAACATGAGCGTGCCCTCGTCGAGAGGAGGCATGAACTCCTTTCCTATCCCCGCTGCGAGATTCGAGTTGAGCCAGCTCTGCGCCCGGGCGAGGCGATCCGAGATGGACTTGAGGCGTTCACTCGTGCTTCTCGACGCCAGAAGGCCGAGCGGCGTCGCCAGAGGGCTCAGCAGGACTCCCGCGCCCGCCACGAGCACGAGGCTGACCGTGAAGAGCGTGATCGCCGTCCACAGCGTGAGGGCTTTGTGGCGCAGCGCCCCCGCGAGTACCGGCTGGTAGATGCGGCGGGCGACGCGCATGACGGGGTTGTCTTCTTCCCGATGAACTCGGCCGCGTACCAGGAAGGTTGCGAGGACGGGAACCAGGGTCACCGAAAGCACGGTTGCCCCGATCATGGCGAACGTCTTCGTGAACGCGAGGGGATGAAAGAGCTTGCCCTCCTCGCCGGCGAGCGAAAAGACCGGAAGGAATGCGAGAAGAATGATGACCATCGAGAAGAAAATGGGGCGCCCGATCTGCTTGGAGGCGTCGCGAACGATCTCGAAGACGGGCTTCTTACCCGCGTCTGCCTCGTAATGCCGGAAGACGTTCTCCGTGATCACGATGCCCGCGTCGACGAGGACGCCGATGGCAATTGCGATGCCGCCCAGAGACATGATGTTCGAGGTGATCCCGAAAACACGCATCAGGATGAACGACACGAGAATCGCCAGTGGCAGGGGCAACGTCACGATGAGGATCGACCGGAAGTGCAAAAGAAACACGATGTGCGCCAGGGTCACGAGGAGGATCTCCTCGACGAGGGCCCGCTTGAGGGTTCCCACGGCCCTCGCGATCAGAGCAGACCGGTCGTAGAACGGAACGATCTTCACGCCGGGAGGAAGGCCCTTCGAGAGCTCGGCCAGCTTCTCCTTGACCCGCGCGATGATGACCGGCGCGCTCTCGCCATACCGCATCGTCACGACGCCGCCGACGGCCTCCTTGCCGTTCTTTTCCAGCGCTCCGCGCCGGAACTCGGGACCAAGCGTCACCGTTGCCAGATTCGAGATGTAGACCGGAGTGCCGCCGCGCGCCGTGACGACGATCTTCTCCACGTCCGAGACGTCGTGGATCAGGCCCAGGCCCCGGACGATGTACTCCAGGGCTCCTTGCTCGAGCACCTTGCCCCCGACGTTGTTGTTCGACATCTGCACCGCCTCGACCACGTCGCGGATCGTCAACCCATAGGAGGCAAGCCGGTTCGGATCCACGTCGATCTGGTACTGCCGGACGAAGCCGCCAATCGATGCGACTTCCGCCACGCCCGGAACGGAGTTGAGCTGGTACCGGACGTACCAGTCCTGGATGGACCGTAGCGTTCCCGGATCCTGACCTTCGCCTTCGACCGTGTACCAGAAGACCTGTCCGACAGCCGAGGCGTCGGGCCCGAGCACAGCCGTCACGCCTTTGGGGAGCAATGAGCTCACCAGGTTCAAGCGCTCGAGGATGCGGGTTCGAGCGAAATACAGGTCCGTACCGTCTTCGAAGATCACGTTGATCATGGAAAAACCGAAGGCCGAAGACGAGCGAACGGCCTTCACACCGGCCAGGCCCTGGAGGTTGACGACCATGGGATACGTCACCTGATCCTCGACCTCCTGGGGCGAGCGGCCTGACCAGTCGGCAAAGACGATGATCTGGGTTTCCGAGATGTCGGGAATCGCGTCGACCGGGTTCGTTCGGACCGTGTAGATGCCGGCGGCCGCGAGCAGCAGCGTCAGGCCCAGAATCAGAAACCGGTTGTTGAGCGAGAAGTCGATGATCCGACTGATCATGGCTTCTCCGCGTTCGGCGTCTCCCGGACGTCGAGCGCGCCGCTGTACTGGACCGATGCTCCTCCCGACAGTTGAGCCTGCGAGTCGATGAAGAAGTTGGCTGCGGCGACGACTTTCTCGCCTTCTCTCAATCCTTCGAGCACCGCGACGCGGTCCGCGGAGCTTGCTCCGGTCTTTACCTCGCGGGGGGAAAAGGTGTTCGGCCCCGCCTCGACGTACACGACGCGGCGCACGCCCGTGTCGATCAGGGCGGTCTTCGGGATGATCAGAGACGGCGCGGCGGGGACCTCGAGCCGGGCGTCGGCGAACATCCCGGGCTTCAGCTCCCCGCGCGGATTGGGAAGCTCGATCCGGACTCGAGCCGAGCGCGTATCGCGATCGAGGACCGGTTCGATGAAACCGATCTTTCCCCGAAGGGTCCGGCCCGGAAGCGCCGAGACTGTGGCTTCGGCGGGTTGTCCCACCCGCAGCCCACCCAGCTCGTATTCGTAGACCTGGGCCACGAGCCAGACCCGGGAGAGATCGGCGAGGAGGTAGAGCTCCGTTCCCTCCGAAACGTACTGACCCTGGACGACCATTTTCTGCATGACGGTTCCCGTGACGGGGGCGGGATACGTCAGGGCGAGATCGGGCTTGTGGTTTCGTTCGAGCGCGGCGATCTGGCCTGCGCCGATGCCCCAGAGGCTCAGGCGATCGCGCGAGGCGGCGACGAGCTCGTCGGCGGACCGAAGGACCTCCGGGGTTGCTCTCGTGAGCCGCTGCCGATTCTCGAGGGCGAGGAGGTATTCGCGCTGGGTCGCGACGAGATCCGGGCTGTACAGCGCGTAAAGAGGGGCTCCCGCGCGAACGGACTCCCCGGTGAAGTCGGCGTAGAGCTTTTCGATCCGCCCCGGCACGCGGGCGGCCACGCGAACCTGCCTGGTTTCGTCGACCTCGATCGACCCGACGGCACGAATCGAGCGTGCGATCACATCCCGAGTGACGGGAACTGTTGCGATGCCGGCAGCGTGGATGGCCTCGGGCGAGAGCGTGACCGCTGCCGCGGACGCCGTGGCTCCGCCGGCTCCCGGCTCGTCCGCGTACTTCGGCATGAGCTGCATGTCCATGAAGGGAGACTTGCCCGGTCTCTCGAATCTCGAGCCGGGCACCATCGGGTCGTACCAGTACAAGACCTTCCGGCCGGAGGAATCGGCGGCGCCGGCCGGACCTGCCGGGGTTGCCGACACCGGCGCGGTTTGCGCGGCGGGCCGGGGCTTCTTCCCGCAGCCTGCTATCGGAACGACCACGCCCGCGGCGCCGAGAAGGAGAGCCGCGGCGAAGACGAGAGCTCGCCCCCTGAACGATCCACTCCTGGCGCTCGACCCCAATCTAGTTCTGGGCATGAATCCCTCCCGTCGGCGGTGTTCCCGGGACGAACGGCAGGCCCGAAGCCATCTGGAGAGCCGCGACGGCGCGCCAGGCTCCCGTGCGCCGCATCGCGAGCTCCGTTTCGTAGGCGTCGCGATCGAGCGCGGCGCGCACGTAGGTCAGAAAGTCGACCTGTCCCACAGCGTAGGCCTCCCGCGCGGCGCTGAGGTTCGTTTCCGCTTGAGGCAGAATCGAGTTCCGGTAGAGGCGCGCTTGAGCCATCGATCGCTCGAGATCCGCGTATGCCTCCTCGATGCCGCGCCGAGTGTCGTTACGAACCATCTCGAGGCTGGCGCGCGCACCCGAAAGCTCCGCCTCCCGCTCGGCCTCTCTCTCTCGGAGGCGCGCTGGCTGGAAGAACGGCAGATTCAGGGCGATCGACGCCCCGACGAGATCCTCGAAATCCACGCGATGGGCGTAGTAGCCCATCGCCGTGATATCCGGCCGGCGTTCCAGCCTGGCGAGAAGCAGTCGCTCCTGAGCCATGCGGACTTCCGCGTTCGCGGCGGCGACCGCGGGGCTGTTCTCCTCGGATTGCCGGGCGACCTCGGTTACGGCGGGAAGCGACGGCTCGGCGTCCGGAATGGCGACGCGTTCAACGGGCGTGGCCGCGGGCAGCGCTTGGAGGGCATTGAGTCGGGCTGCCATTCGCCGTCTGTCTCCACGCAACCCCTCCAGCCGCTCCTCGGCGGACGTCACCTCGAGGTTCGCGCGGAGGACATCGGCCTGCGAGCCTTTTCCGACGCGGTAACGATCGGCGCCCGACGCGGCGACCTGCCTCAGACGCTCGCGGCTCGCTTCGAGAATCTCGATCCGCCCGTCGAGCTCGGCGAGGCCGAAGTACGCATCCGCGACTTCCGCCGCCAGCCGCACGACGTGGACCGTATGCATGGCGGATGCCGACGCGACCTCGGCCTCGGCCGACCTCTTCTGCGCCGGACGCTTTCCCGCCGCCGGGATCCGCTGTCGACCGGTGATCTTCTCCATCGTGAAATCGTCGCGCGAAAACGAAAAACTCGACGGAGGGATGTCCTGGATGCCCACCTCGACCTCGGCATCCGGCAGCGCGGTCGCCTGCCCGACACGGTGGCGTGCGGCCTCGATCCGCGACTCCATCTGCCCGATCGAGGGGTTCTGGGCGACTGCCCGGGAGACGAACTCTTCCAGCCGGCCCTTCCACGCCTGCCCTTGAGCGAAGGCCGGCGCTGCGGCGAGGACGGCGATCGATGCGATGCGAAACCAGCGCATGGTGACCTCCCAGTTCCGGACCGGGACCGTCCCGATCCGCTCGACTCAAGTGGCGAGAGGGCGTTTCAGAGGCGCAGGGGTGCCGGGAGGGCGGGAGCGCGGGAGGGGAGCCACAGAGACGGTGTGATGACCGCCCGCCGGAACGTGAGATCCAGTCCCGATCGAGGGTAGAGGGGGGCATCCGGGTCGAGGACGCCGTGATCGATGATCGCCTTGCTGGAGACCGTGCGGGCCGGTTCAGGAGACCTCTCGATCGTCGGAGCGCAGTTCCCGCAACAGGCCCGGGGCGACAGGATCGACGCCTGCGCTTGAGCCCGCGGACAGCATTCCACGCACGTCGCCGCGGCCGGACCAGCCAGGTGGGCAAGGCCGAGGAGAAGGGCGACAGTGACCTTACGAACGGACTTCATCACGGGTTCGATGTTCGAAGACTTCACGAGTTTCGCACACCTTCTTCCAGACGGAGTCTGCA
>JBBQDF010000226.1:0-5260 GCA_038319475.1 Thermoanaerobaculia bacterium | reverse complement strand
GACACGTACATGGTCACCGCGCAGCTCACGGGCTTCAAGACAGTCGAGCAGACAGGCGTGGAACTCAACGTCGCCACCACGCGCAGTTTGAACATCACCCTGTCACTCGCGACGGCAACGGCCGCCGTCACCGTCACGGCCGAGACACCGCTCGTGAGGAACGACGCCTCGATCGGCGCGGTCGTTTCCGAGAAGGAGCTCAAGAGCCTTCCCTTGAACGGCCGTCAGTTCGCCAACGTGGCCGTGCTCGCGCCTGGGACGTCGCTCGCCTACAACACGGATCCGACCAAGCCGGGCCAGCTCACGGTCGCGTTGAACGGCGGCGTCGGTCGCAACGTCAACTACGTCTCCGACGGAGGGGACAATACCGACGACACAATCGGAGGGGCGCTACAGAACTTCTCGCTCGACAGCGTCCAGGAGTTCAACATCCAGACGCAGCAGTACAAGGCCGAGTACGGGCGCTCGACGGGGGGTGTCCTCACGGTCGTCACCAAGACGGGAACCAACGATTTCCACGGCAACGGCTTCGGCTTCTTCCGCGACAAGGGCCTGAACTCCGAGACGGAATCGGAAAAGAATTCAGGCCGTGGCAAGCAGGCCTACCGCCGCTACCAGTACGGCGCGTCGCTCGGCGGCCCGGTCGTTCAGGACAAGGCTCACTTCTTTGCCGCCTACGAGCGCACGGACCGCAAGACCAATTACACGGTCGACACGCGGCCTTCGTCGACAAGCCAGCCCCTTTACCCGGCGGTACAGGGTCAAGCTGCCGAGCTTCCCTTCGTCGACGACCTCGTCACGGCCAAGGGGACTGTCAATCTCTCGGCCTCGCAGTACCTCCAGGTCCGGTTCGGGTACCAGAAGAACAGCGACAAGTACGGCGCCAGCCCTAAGGCCACGCCCGATTCCCTCGGCACAGTCGCCAATAAGTACTCCTCGATTCTGGGCGGGCATTCCGCGCAGTTGGGCGCCAACGCCGTAAACGAGTTCGTGATCCAGTACACCAAGTTCGACAACACGATTTCGTCGGACTCGACCAATCTCGCAATCGCCTATCCCTCGGGCGTGCACTCGGGTCAAAACATCAACACACCGCAGTCCACGCACCAGATCAAGTACCAGTTCAAGGACGACGTCAGCTTCGGCCGCGACATCGCCGGACAGCGGCACGACTTCAAGGTGGGCTTCAATATCATTCACGAGCCGACGCTGGGCGGCGACTTTTCAACGGGCGTGGACGCGCCGCAGTTCACCCTCAAGGAGGATCGCGTCGGCTCTCCGGTCACCGACATCACGCGAAACGGAGGCCTCTTCACGGATTCGACCCCTGTAAACCAGTACAGCGTGTACATTCAGGACGACTGGCGGCCGGGCCCACGCATCACTCTCAGTGTGGGGTTGCGCTACGACCTGTGGACCGGGTTCGACCTGGACCAGCGATCGAATCCCATCTGGAAGACGCTCTCGACACAAACCAGCTACAACGAGAATTATCTTCGAGACTTCCAGGGCGGGAAAGGCGGCGTGCTCTCCAACGACAAGAAAAACTGGGGACCGCGCTTGGGTTTCGCCTGGGACGTAGCGGGTAACGGGAGGACGTTCGTGCGCGGCGGCTGGGGCATCTACTATGACTTCCCCTACACGAACGCGACGATCCTCTTCCCCTCGGCGGCGGTGCAGTCCAACTACGGCGTCATCTACAACAACAACAACTCCAGCGGCATTCGAAACGTGGACGGCAGCTTCTTCCAGCCGGGGCAGCCACTGCCTCCCAACCAGCTCTCAGGCTTGGCTTCCAATCCCCCCAACGAGGTCGCGTCGCCGACGTTGAAGACCCCTTTCTCGCGACAGGCCTCGCTCGGCGTTTCCACGGAAGTGACGCCTTGGCTCGCGGCGTCGCTCGAGGGCGTCCTCATCCGTTACCGGAATCTTCCGTTCCGTTTCCGCGCGAATCCCCGCGTCGGAAATCCTCCGCCGCAGAGCAACCCTCGCCGTTTTCCCGATTTTGGCAATTTTCGAATTTGGTACGGCAACGGTTTCGCGGACTACGACGGTGTCAACTTGTCACTGCGGGCGCGGATCTCCAACACGCTCGTGGCGCAGGGCTTCTATACGTGGTCGAGGACGAATGGCAACGTGATCTCGGGCGCCGACGAGTTCCGTCTCCCCAACACCACCTACCAGCCGGACTTGCGCCGGGGACGCGACGTCTCGGTCAACCCCCTCGACCCGCTGTGCAATGCCTGCTCGGGTCCGCTGAACACCGACGCGCGGCATCGCTTCACGCTCGGCGTTGTTTATTCGGCCCCGCTGGGAATCACGGCGTCCGGCTTCTTCCGCTACCGCTCCGCGACCCCCTACAACATCCATGCTGGGGCGGACCTCAATAACGACGGATTTGTCATCGATTTGCCTCCCGGAGTCACCCATGTCAACTCTGGACGCGGGCACGACTTCTCGCAATTCGACATCCGCATCTCCAAGGATTTCCTCTTCACCAAGGACGTCGGGGTCGAAGTGATCGCCGAGGCCTTCAACGTCTTCAACTCCACGAACCCGGCCGGGTTCGTCGGCGACAGGAGCTCTGCGGCGTTCGGCAAGCCCTCCTTCTTCGCGGGTGATCCGCTTCAAGGTGAGCAGCGCTTGGCGCAACTGGGCCTGCGCGTCCACTTCTAGACCGGTCGCGATTTCGGCTTTTTCCGGGCCCCGCGCGAGCGGGGCCGTTTTTGGGCTACTTCCCTTACACTGCGGGTCTTTCCGCTTGGTCTCCGAATCTCGCCCGCAAAGATGAGCATCGAGCTTCGTCCCGATTATTTCCCCGATCGTTTGGACGACGGTGGCGACGAGGGTTCCCCGCCGCTCCACGGAATCCTCGATTTCCGGGGAAGTGGACCCGAAGTCCGGGCAGAAGTGCCGATCTCGGCGCACCGCCTCGAGGGGGCGTGATCGCCCCTCGTGGAACGGATACGGCCGGGGAGGGAAGCCAGGAACAATCTCGGGCCGTTCGAGCGGCGCCACCTGCCGGCGGCCCGCGCGGCTTTGAGCAGGCGATCGAGCGTCGTCCCGACTATTATTCGCCGATGTTCAACTTAACAGTGCTCGACAGCACGGGGGGAGAACTCCAACGCGCAGGAGTGGCTCCTCCGCTCGCTCGCGGCCGGGCACGCGGACCCGCCCGGGACGGTCCGCCAGTGGGTCCAGGATTACCACGCGATGAATGCCAACCAGCCCGGAGTGATCGAATCGCGCCGGGTCGTCCGCGGGGGCGCGCCTCCCCGATGCTGAGGAGAGACATGAAAAAGAGAATCGTCGGGGCCGCTCTCATCGCGGCGGCCATCGGGGCGGTCGCAGCCGCGCCGCCCAGAAAAGCCGCCGCCCGTCAATCCGCCGCCGCGGCGCCGTCGTCCGGGATCGAGGCGCAGATCCAGACCTTCGCGCTGCGATTTCTCTCGTGGGACCCCGAGAGCCGGGTCACGGTGACGAAGTCGGCGGAGCGCCTCCCGGGGATGCAGGGCTACAAGATCGTCCGGAAGGGACGCTACGAGAAGTTGAACGTCGACCGCCTGTACTACGTCTCCGACGACGGCAAATGGTTCTTCGAAGGCGATTCGGTGGCGAACTCAGCGCCGAAACCGATCCGCACGTCGGCGGACCTCGCGTGGGTCGGAGAGAAGATCGCGGCGGTCTTCCGGACGAAGGTCGCCGCGCAGCTGGCTCCCGAGCGCGACGCACCGCCCTACCGGGGCGTGAACGTGGCCATCGAGACGGGCTACGGCCCCGTTCGCCTGCCCGGATACGTTTCGGCCGACGGGACGCGGTTCCTCCAGGGGGTGTTCTGGGATTTCCGGGGCGATCCCCGGGAGGAGCGCCGCCGCCACATCGACTTCTCCGCGGGTCGCGCCTCCGGCAGGCTCGAGGCCGCGGTGAACATCGTCGAGTTCGCCGACATGGAGTGTGGCTACTGCAAGATGCGCGGCCTGCAGATGGATCGGCTGCTCGAAGTGAACGCCGGGATCGTGAACGCACGCCGGCATTACAAGTTTTTTCCCCTCTGGTTCGGGCACGTGTGGGCGATGAAGGCCGCCTCGGCGGGGGACTGCATCTTCAAGGCCGCCGGCGCCGCTCCCTTCTTCCGCTTCAAGGAGCAGGTTTACGCGCGGCAGGAAAGCATGACGGTGTCGGGGATCGACGAGATCGCGGTCACGACCGCGGGCGCCGAGGGGATCTCCTCCGCGGATTTTCTCTCCTGCTATCTCCAGGAGGGAAGCTTCGCGCGCGTCCGCCGCGAGGTCGAGGAGGGTTACCGCCTGGGTGTCAACTCGACGCCGACCTACTTTATCGACGGCACCGAGATCACGTGGCTCGAGGACAAGGTGATGGAGGATTTTCTGAGGACACTGTTTCCGAGGCTGAAGTCGATTTACGGGGAGGGGGTTAAGCATTGACCGTTCAGGGTTGAGCGTTCGGACCGGAAGACCGGGGCTCAGGGCACACACCTCGACGAGCTCGCATTTCGGCCCCAATGCCGCCGACGTCTCTATGGTTGACGCTCAACGCTCAACGCGCGCCTCGTTAGCGCCGCGGCGCACGCTCGACCTCCCGAATCCCCTTCACGGCTCAAACGGAATCGGGATCGTCGTCCATCCGCGGATGGGCGTTCCGCCTCGGGTCGCCGGCTCGAAGCGCCAGCCGCGGACGGCGGAAACCGCGCTTTCCGTCAGACCGCCCGCCACCCCCCTGATGACCTGGATCTCGAGAGGCAGACCGTTTTCGGAGACGAAGACGCGCAGGAGAACGATTCCTCCGATGTGAGCGCGGAGCGCGACCAGGGGATACGCGGGCTTGACCACGCGGAGGATTTTCGGCGGCATCTCCGCCAGATCGGCGGCCGCGACCGGGGCCGGGATCGCGGGCGACGGCGCCGTCGGCGGCGCAGCGGCTTCCTTCTCGGGCGCCGGGGTGGGCTCGGGACGCGCCGCCGGGGCGACCCGCGCGGCTGTGGGTGGGGGCGCTTCGGCCGGCGCAGGCGCCGCCACGGTGATGAGAGGCGGCACGGGCGTGCGTTTCAAAGCGGCCGCGGCGTTGCCGACTTCCGGGGGCTGGCTCCTGCGCATCTCCTGTTCCATTTTTCGCAGCTCCTGCGAGACCCGCCGGGCGACCTCGCCCTTGAACTCGACGTCCGTCATCGCGTTGGTGTGGGCGGCGTCCGGGACGGGAAGTGCCGTGGGAGTTTCCGGGGCGGGGGTCGGGAGCGCGGCCA
>JBBQDF010000225.1:0-5269 GCA_038319475.1 Thermoanaerobaculia bacterium | reverse complement strand
AGCCTGTCCACCCTGCGGGTTGCGGCGGCGCGGGGCCGTCTGCTTCGTTCCCGCTCCTCCCCGATGCGAACTGCATCGCCTTCGTCGCGGCGCCTCGCATCCGACCCCGCGGCGCTCGCAACGCCATCCCAAACCCTTTTTCAGCAGCCTGCTAGGCGACCGCGGAAATGCGGTGAACGCCGGTCGCCCCCGGCGTGCGGCGAGAGCCGGCGGATGAGATTTCCTCGAGGAGGGCGGCCACCTCGCTCGTGTGTGAGCGGTCGTGCTCGGCCATCCTGCGCGGGAGGTCGGCGAGTGAGAGCGGCCCCGCCTCGTCCTGGACGCCGCGGCGGTTCCAATCCGACGGGGTCAGAGAGCGCAGCGTTTCGATGTTGCGCCGCCGGCTGTCGGAGAACGCCGTCAGCCCGGAAGCGACGTCGCGCGACTGGTAGTCCCGCTCGCGCGCGAAGCGGGCGCCGTCGAAGTTCGAGAGGGTCGGCTCGTCCTCGGAAAGGATCCGGCGGATCCGGACGCCGAAGCCTTCCCGCTCGAGGTCCGCGAGGTGCCAGATGTTTTCTGTGAGCGAAAAACCGCCCGCCGCGGGTCGGCGGCGGACGTCCGCGGGGGCGAGGCGCTCCGCGGCCCGGTTCATCAGGAGAGGGGTGGACTCCAGGGTCAGAAGCAGGGTCTCGAGCTCTCGCCGGTTCATCGTCGTTCTCCAGCAGCAAGTACGCGGGATCCACGGAGAAAGTTTCGGAAAGGGCGCAAACTCCGAGCTTTCGGAAGCCGCGGTTTCGTTCCGACTTCTCTCTGGCATATGGCATAGCCTTCCGGCATGGGCATAGAGGCGATCCGGGCATTTCTCCATGGCGGCCCGCCCCGTCACGACGAAGCGCCGCGTCCCGATCCCGTCGTCGTCGCGGCGTGTGCGCTGCTGCTCGAGATCGCGCACGCCGACGACGAGTTCCGACCGGAGGAGCGGGAGCGCATCGTCCGGCACATCCGCGAGGACATGGGTGTCGCAGACCGCGACCTGCAGGAAGTGCTGCAGCTCGCGGAAGAGGAGCGGCGGGGGAGTGTCGATCTGTACCAGTTCACGCGCCTCCTCGCCGAGCACCTCTCGCGCGAACAGCGCCTGAAGCTGGTCGAGGCGATCTGGGGCGTCGTGTATTCGGACGGAAGCCTGGCCGAAGTCGAAAGTCATCTCGCGAGGCGAATCGCCGAGCTTCTCGGTTTCCAGCACCCCGAGGTGCAGGCGGCACGGGAAACCGCCGCGCAGCGGGAGGCGCCGGCGAGTCCCGAACGCTCCGTTTCTGGAGAACCGCCGCCTCGCCGGTAACCGGCCCTTCCCCGCGGGGGATCCCCGGCGCGCCTCGACGCGACGCTCCTCTTCGGGCATCGAGAATAGAATCTGTTTCTCATGGGGACCCGCACTCCTGACATCGATCTGTCCGAAGAGCTCGTTTCCGAGTTCGGCGAGAACGCCTCTTACGTCGCGGAGCTCCTGGCCCGTTATCGTGCGAACCCCGAAGCCGTCGACGAGGACTGGCGCGCGTTCTTTCGCGAGCGCGTCGGGCAGCCGCAGGAGGATCGGGCGGAAGCCCGGGGCGCCGCGGCGCCTCCGCCGGCCGCCGCTCCGCCTGTTGCCCCGGCGGCCGCGGCCGCGGTTCCGCCTGCCGCGGCGATGGCGCCGGCGGCGGGACGCGTGGAGGACGGCGAGCGGGTGCCGATCCGGGGCGCCGCCCTGCGCATCGCCGAGAACATGGAGGCGAGCCTCAGCGTCCCGACCGCCACCTCACAGCGTCAGGTTGCGATCAAGCTCTTAGACGAGAACCGCCGTCTCATCAACGAGCATCGCGCCGCGAACGGGCAGAATAAGGTCTCGTTCACGCACCTCGTCGCGTGGGCGGTGCTTCGGGCGCTGAAGGCCTTTCCTCGATTGAACGACGCGTTCGATGGCGCGAGCGGCACCGCGTCGCGCGTCCGCCGGGACCGGGTCGGCTTCGGGCTCGCGGTCGACGTCGAGAAGTCCGACGGGACGCGCACGCTGCTCGTGCCGAGCGTCAAAGGCGCCGAAGAGATGACGTTCGCGCAGTTTGCCTCCGCGGCCGACGACCTGATCGCGCGGGCCCGCAAAAGCAAGCTCCAGCTCTTCGATTTCGAAGGCACCACCATCTCGCTCACGAATCCCGGCACCCTCGGGACCACCGCGTCCGTCCCGCGGCTGATGCCCGGGCAGGGACTGATCGTCGCTACGGGCGCGATCGAGTACCCCGCGGAGTTCTCCGCGATGAGCCCGGAAGCGCTGGCGCGGCTGGCGATCAGCAAGGTGGTCACATTCACATCGACGTACGACCACCGCATCATCCAGGGCGCGGAGTCGGGGCTGTTCTTGGCGCGCATCGAGGAGCTGCTCCTCGGAAAGCACGACTTCTACGAAGGCGTGTTCTCAGATCTCGCGATCCCGTACGAGCCGCTGCACTGGGCGCGGGACAACAATCCCGGGCTCTTCTCCGACTCGCGCAGCGCCGAGATTGAAAAGCAGGCGCGGGTGCTCGAGCTGATCAACGCGTACCGGGTGCGAGGGCATCTGATCGCCGACATCGACCCGCTGCGCCTCATGCCGGTGCAGCACCACCCGGAGCTCGACCTCGAGACTTACGGGCTGACGATCTGGGACCTCGACCGTCCGTTCTGGACGGGCGGCCTCGCCCATCGCGAGCACATGCCGCTGCGCGAGATCGTCGGGCTCATGCGGCGCGTTTACTGCGGGAAAGTCGGGATCGAATACCGCTTCATCTCCAATCCGGTCGAGAAAGAGTGGGTCCGGCGGCACGTCGGCGCGCCTGTCGAGCCGCTCGACTCGGATCTGCGCAGGCGGCTGCTCTCCAAGCTGATCGCCGCGGAGACGTTCGAGCGGTTTCTAGGCACGCGATTTCTCGGCCAGCGGCGCTATTCGATCGAGGGCACGGAAACGGCCATCGCCTTCCTGGACCAGCTTCTCGAGGGCGCGGCCGCGCGCGGGGTCGAGGAAGTTTCGATGGGGCTGACGCACCGCGGCCGGCTGAACATCCTCGCCAACGTCGTCGGAAACGCGACGGAGCGGATTTTCTCCGGCTTCCAGGGCACCGTGCATCCGGATTTCCCGGCCGACGAGGGCGACGTGAAGTATCACCAGGGCGCCCGCTCCCGGCGCACGACCGGGAGCGGCCGCGAAATCGCGATCTCCGTGCCGTCGAACCCCTCGCACCTCGAGGCGGTCGACCCGATCGTGGAGGGTCTGGTGCGCGCCAAGCAGGACCGCACCGGCCTTCGCCGAGAAGAGGCGTGGTCGAAGATCCTTCCGGTCCTCCTTCACGGCGACGCCGCGTTTGCGGGGCAGGGGATAGTCGCTGAAATCTTCAACCTCGCGCAGCTGCGGGGATACCGCACGGGCGGGACGCTGCACTTAGTCGTCAACAATCAGATCGGGTTCACGACGAATCCCACCTCCGGCCGTTCGTCGCTCTACTCGACGGACGTCGCGAAGATCAACCAGGTCCCGATCTTCCACGTCAACGGGGACGACCCGGAGGCGGCGTATCGCGTCCTGCAGATCGCGCTCGATTACCGGCAGGAGTTTCACAAGGACGTCGTCGTCGACCTGATCGGGTTCCGGCTGCACGGGCACAACGAAGGCGACGAGCCGACGTACACGCAGCCCCTGATGTACCGGCGCATCCAGGAGCATCCGGGCGTGCGCACTCTGTACGCGCGCCGGCTGGTGCGCGAAGGCCTGCTGACGGAGGCCGAGGTGGCGGAGATGGAGGCGGCGCAGGTCTCTGCGTACGAAGCGGCGCTCACGTCGGCCAAAGAGGCCGGACAGCGCTCGGGTCTGCCGAGCCCTCCGCCGCACGCCGGCGAGACGGGGCGCGTCGAAGAGGTGCCTACGGGAGTTGCGCGGGAGGTCCTGGGGCGGATCGGGCGCGCCTTAACCACCGTGCCCGCCGGCTTCAACCTGAACCCGAAGATGGTGCAGCAGCTCGCCCGCCGCGCGAAAATGGCGGACGGGTCGCTGCCGCTCGACTGGGCCACAGCCGAAGGCCTCGCGTTCGGCTCGATCCTGCTCGAAGGCACTCTGATCCGCATGTCCGGCCAGGACACGGCGCGCGGGACCTTCTCTCAGCGGCACGTCGTGTTCCACGACACCCAGACGGACGCCGACTGGATTCCTCTCTGCCACCTGGGCACCGAAGAGACGTCGCAGGGGCCTTTTCACATCTTCAACAGTCCGCTGTCGGAGATGGGCGTGCTCGGGTTCGAATACGGGTACAGCGTGGAACGTCCGGATGCGCTCGTCCTCTGGGAGGCGCAGTACGGCGACTTTGCCAACGGCGCGCAGGTGATCATCGACCAGTTCATCGTGTCGGCCGAAGACAAGTGGCGGGAGAACTCCCGCCTCGCGCTGCTGCTCCCGCACGGCTACGAGGGGCAGGGCCCGGAGCACTCGAGCGCTCGCATCGAGCGGTACCTCCAGCTCTGCGCCGACGAGAACATCCAGGTGTGCAACCTGACGACCCCCGCGCAGTACTTCCACGTGCTCCGCCGGCAGGTGCGCCAGTCCAGGCCCAAACCGCTCGTCCTCTTCACGCCCAAGAGCCTGCTGCGCCAGCCGACGTCGTTCTCTCCGCTCGAGGAGCTCACGACGGGCGCGTTCCGCCCGCTTCTCGACGATCCCGACGTGCGGGAGCGCCGTGGCGTGCGCCGCGTGATCCTCTGTTCGGGGAAGGTGTTCTACGACCTGAAAGCCGCGCGCGACGAACGGCGCGACTCCGAGACCGCCATCCTGCGGCTCGAACAGCTCTATCCGTTCCCCGCCGACGAGCTGCGGCGCGTCCTCCAGTCGTTCCCGGAAGGCAGGGATGTCGTCTGGGTCCAGGAGGAGTCCCGCAACATGGGACCGTGGGCCTTTGTCGCGATGCGGCTGCCGGAGCTCCTCCCCCCGGGAGCGCGCCTGAGGTACGGCGGCCGGGCGGCGTCCGCGTCGCCCGCCACGGGAAACGCGAACGTGCACAAGCGCGAGCTCGCCGATTTCCTGGCCGACACGTTTGGAACGGGCGAGGTGCCCGAGATCGCGAGCACGGTGGTCACGCCCCGGGTCGGAGACGCCGACTAAACGTCGCCTCCGCTCACTGCGGGACGTGGCGTGTGCCGCCGGCGCGCCGCCACGGCCGGGGGCGGGGCGGCGTGGGGCGGGCCCCGCGCCGGCGCCGGCGGGGGCCACGCGCCCGCGCCGCGCGCGGGCGCGCGC
>JBBQDF010000224.1:0-5301 GCA_038319475.1 Thermoanaerobaculia bacterium | reverse complement strand
GATCGCATCGTGCTTCCCGATCGGCTGTCCCCACTGCACCCGTTCGGAGGCCCACGCGCGGCTGATCTCGACGCAGCGCTTGGCGACGGCGGCGCACGACGCGGGCAAGGTCAGGCGGCCCGTGTTCAACGTGACGAGCGCGAGTTTTAAGCCCCGCCCTTCGCCGAGAAGCAGGTTCTCCTTCGGGACCCGCACGTTCGTGAAACGGATGACGCCGTTCTCGATTGCCTTCAGGCCCATGAAATGGAGACGTTGCACGACCTCGACGCCCGGCCAGTCCCTCTCGACGATAAAGGCCGAGATCTTTTTGGTGTCCGGGTGCCGCGCCATCACGACGAAGAGCTCCGCCAGCGTGCCGTTCGTGCACCAGAGCTTCTCCCCGTTGACGATGTAGTCGCCCTCGGGCGTGCGCACCGCGGTCGTCGCCAGAGCGGCCGGGTCCGATCCGGCCTGCGTCTCCGTCAGCGCGAAGGCGGAGACGGCGCCCTTCGCGAGTCGCGGGAGGTACTTCTTCTTCTGCTCCGGCGTCCCGAAGAGCTTCAAAGGCTGAGGAACGCCGATCGACTGGTGCGCGGAGAGCAGCGCGATGAGATTCCCGTCCTGGCTCGTGATGAGCTTGATCGCCTGGCTGTACTCGCGCTGCGTGAACCCGAGCCCGCCGTACTCCTTCGGAATCTTCATCCCGAAAGCACCCATCTCAGCCAGACCCTGAATGACGGCCGGCGGAATTTTGCCGTCCCGGTCGATGGCGTCGGAATCCACCCGCTCGATTAAGAACTTCTCGAGCCGGTCGAGAAACGCGCGAAACTCCGGCCGCTCGGGCGGCTTCGCGGGGTAGGGATGCACGAGGTCGAGGCGGAAGTTGCCGAGGAAGATCTCCTTCAAGAACGAGGGCGCGGTCCACTCGGACTCGCGGGCGTCCTCCGCCACCTGGCGGGCTTCGGCTTCGGTCGGGGCCTGTCGCGAACGCTGTTCGGTCGTCATTTGAAAACTTTACAATGAAAGGGGACGTCTTGGATCGGACGCGCGGTTCGGATCTCCCCGCGCCGGGGGCCGGACCCACATCCTGCCAACCCGGCCGGCTCGGCTAAAGTTCCCCCGCTGTGACGAACAAATACCTCTCGTATGACGAAGAGCGGGCTCCCAAGGTCCGGGAGATGTTCTCGCGCCTCGCGTGGCATTACGACGTGGTCAACGACGTGATGAGTTTCGGAATGCACCGGCGCTGGAAGAAACGTACGGTCCGGCTGGGGGCGGAGCGCCCGGGCGCCGTGGGGAAGTGGCTGGACCTCTGCTGCGGCACGGGCGACATGGCCTTCCTCGCGGAGCAAATAGCGGGCCCGTCGGCAAAGGTGATCGGCCTCGACTTCACCCTTCCGATGCTCGCCGTCGCCCGCCGCCGGCACCAGCGGGATCGCCGCAGGTCCGCTTTTGCCAACGGCGACGCGCTCAGGCTGCCCTTTTCAGACGGCGCGTTCGACGTCATCACCGTCGGGTACGGTCTGAGAAACATCGCGGACCCGGCCGCGGCGCTCGTGGAAATGCGCCGGGTGCTCGCCCCCGGCGGCCGATGCGTGATCCTCGACTTCGGAAAGCCCCGTAACCCCGTCGCGAGCGGGCTCTACCGCGCGTTCCTGCGGACGATGATGCCGGCCGTCGGGTGGCTCTTTCACCGGGATCCCGAGACTTACCTCTACATCCCGGAGTCGCTCGCCCGCTACCCGGGGCAGGTCGGCGTGCGCGACCTGATGAGGGAGGCCGGCTTCGCCAATGCCCGGTTCGAGGAGCGGCTGCTCGGAACCATGGGGATCAACATCGGGGAGCGAGCGGCCGACGCCGGACTCTAGGCGCGCGGGCCTGGCGTCACCCCGATATACACTGCGCGGTTCTTATGGCGCACCAATACATCTTCACGATGCAGAACCTGCGGAAGGTCGTCCCTCCGCAGCGCGAGATTTTGAAGGGCATCTATCTCTCGTTCTATCCGGGCGCGAAGATCGGCGTCCTCGGATTGAACGGCGCGGGCAAATCGACCCTGCTCCGGATCATGGCGGGCGTCGATCACGATTTCGCCGGAGACGCGGCGCCGGCGGAAGGGACGCGCATCGGCTTTCTCCCCCAGGACCCGCGGCTCGATCCGAGCAAGGACGTCGTCGGAAACGTCGAGCTCGCGGTCGCGGGCACCCGCAGTCTTCTGAAGCGGTTTGACGAGCTGAACGAGAAGATGGCTGAAGAGCTGACCGACGCGCAGAGCGAAAAGTTGATGGCCGAGTACCAGCGCGTGCAGGACGCCATCGAGGCGACGAACGCGTGGGAGCTCGACCGGCAGCTCGAGATCGCGATGGACGCGCTGCGGCTTCCGCCTCCCGACGCGGACGTCACGAAGATTTCGGGCGGCGAGCGCCGGCGCGTGGCGCTCTGCAAGATCCTCCTCGAGCGGCCGGATCTCCTCCTGCTCGACGAGCCGACGAACCACCTCGACGCCGAGTCCGTCGCGTGGCTCGAGCGGCACCTGGCCGAATATCCCGGTACCGTCGTGGCGGTCACGCACGACCGGTATTTTCTGGACAACGTGGCGGGATGGATCCTGGAGCTCGACCGCGGCGCAGGCATCCCCTGGGAAGGCAATTATTCGAGCTGGCTCGAGCAGAAGGAGCAGCGGCTCGAGATGGAAGAGAAGCAGGAGTCGGCCAAACGCCGGACTTTGAAGCGCGAGCTCGAGTGGGTGAAGATGTCACCGCGCGCGCGGCAGGCGAAGAGCAAGGCCCGGCTCGAGAAGTACGAGACCCTGCTCGCCGACAAGGGCCCAGAAGCGCGCGGCGAGACGGCCGACCTGTTCATCCCGCCCGGCCCGCGCCTCGGCGACGTCGTCGTGCGGGCGGAGAAAGTCCGCAAGTCCTACGGCGACCGGCTGCTCATGGAAGACCTGTCCTTCGACCTGCCGCGCGGCGGCATCGTCGGCATCATCGGCCCGAACGGCGCCGGTAAGACGACGCTCTTCAAGATGATCATGGGCCAGGAAAAGCCCGACGGCGGCAAGCTCGTCGTCGGCGAGACCGTTGTGGCCTCGTATGTCGACCAGGACCGCGACCGGCCGGATCCGTCCAAGAGCGTGCACGACGAGATTTCGGGCGGGCTCGACCGCATCATCGTGGGCAAGCGCGAGATCCCGTCGCGCGCCTACGTCTCCATGTTCAACTTCAAGGGGTCCGACCAGCAGAAGCGCATCGGCGATCTTTCGGGGGGCGAGTTCAACCGCCTGCACCTGGCGCGCACGCTGAAGAAGGGCGGCAACGTCCTGCTTCTCGACGAGCCCACCAACGATCTCGACGTCGACACACTACGGGCCCTGGAAGATGCGCTGCTCGATTTCGGCGGCTGCGCCGTCGTCATCAGCCATGACCGGTGGTTTCTCGACCGGATCGCCACGCACATCCTGGCCTTCGAGGGCGATTCGCAGGTCACGTGGTTCGAAGGTAACTACCAGGACTACGAGGCGGATCGGAAGAGACGCCTGGGAATGGAAGCCGACCAGCCCCATCGGATCAAGTACAAGAAGCTCGCCGCGCGGTGACGGCTGAGGGGATGAGTTGAGGGCTGAAAGTTAATTTCGGCAACGAAAAAGGCAGCCGAGTCGGCTGCCTTTTCTGTTTCGACGCCAGTTGCGGCCCCGTTTCCGGGATCGGGCCTCAGTCTTTGTTGTAGATCATCGCCCCGACGCCGGCGATCGCCGCGACGGCGAGGAGCTTTCCCCACGGAAAGCCGCGCTTCGGCTTGCCGATGGCCTGCGCCCAGTCCCCGGCAGCGCCCAGGCCTTTGGAGCTGATCATGTCGAGAAGCTCCGTGCCGTGCTTGACGGCCTCGTCTACGAGTTTGCGCCCGCGCACGACGGCCTCGTCCCGCACGTCGTCGAAATCGGAGCGAGTTCTCTTGACGTTTTTCTCGAACCCTTTGCGAGCGTCCCCGAGAGCCTCGCCGACGTCGTCGGACCCCTTCCGCAGACTGCGCATCGCCATCGGAACGGCGACGCGCGTCACGAGAGGAATCAACATGGGGGCGAGGCTTCGGACGGCCCTGGCGGAAAGTCTGGATCGGCCCATCGAGTTCTCCTTCGTTTCGGGGACAACCGGCGCAGGCCGGGCCCAGCGGAAGAGAGAGCACTTTCCGTGCCGAATCGCGCGTCCGTTTCCGCCGGTGAAGGGCTCTCTCGAAGTGGTGCTCCCTGCCGATTCGCCTCCCCCGATCGTCCGGCAGGCGCTAGCATTCCGGAATGGACCCCGACCGCGTTCCTCCGGTTCTTCCGTGGCGTTCGACGGCGAAAAAAACGCCAAGGTGGCCGGAGGGTTACTGGAAGAGAGTCCTCGGGCGCGGCCTGCGCCTGAAGTGCCCCGTGTGCGGGATCGGAAAGCTCTTCCGCAGCTACTTCGTCATGTGGGACCACTGCGAGGCCTGCGGCGTCTCCTTCGCGCGTGAACACGGACAATGGGTCGGCTCGCTCGACATCAACACGTTCTTCACGTCCTTCCTGCTGATGATCGGGGTTGGCTTTGGACCGCTCTGGAGCCTGCGGACCAGCCTCATCGTCTGGTGCTCCGCGGCCGTGCTGGTACCCCTTCTGACTTTCCGGTTCGTTCGCGGGGTCTGGACGGCGATCGTCCACCTGACCGGAGGGGTGTACTGAGGTCCGGCGCTCAGGCTTTCAGCGGCTCTGGGCCGCGATCAATGCATCGAGAGTCGTGATGTGCCGCTGCTGGGCCGGGATGAGCGACTCCGAGATGAGCCGCCGTGCCGTCGCGTCGACGGATTCGAGGGCCTCCCGGTAATCCTTGAGGCCATGCTCTTCGCCTTCCTTCAGCGCCTTCAAAGCCGAGGCATCCCCGAAGAGGCTCGCGGCCGCCTGGATCGTCTTCGCGTAGGCGCCCCAGGCGCCGGAAGCGTCGTCTGCCTCGCCGCCGGCCCGTCGGATCTCGTCGCGCAACCGCTGGGCATGCTCCCCATGCTCCTGCGAAATGGCCCGGAGTTGCACTCCCTCCCCCTGCCGTTCGCCGCCGACCTTCTCAATCGCCATCTTGTAAGTCTCCGCAGCGGAGATCTCCCCGCGAAGAAGCGAGTTCAACTGCGCAACGCACCCATCCACGCTCACATCAGCCATAAGGTCCCTCCGCGTCCAAAGCTGCAACAAACGTTCCGGGGACCCCGCCTGCGGTTCTCCTCCTGGTCCCATCGAAACTAGAGGCGGCTGCGCTCTCGGCAGCCTAGCGGATACGCTCGCCCCGAGAGGAGTCTCCTGACCGAAGGGAA
>JBBQDF010000223.1:0-5320 GCA_038319475.1 Thermoanaerobaculia bacterium | reverse complement strand
CGGAGAGAAACTCCTGGAGCCGCACCTTCCAGCGCGGCGGCTCCTCCCCCGTCACCTCGTCGCGGTGCGCGAACCGGAACTGCTTCGGCCTCGGAAAGATCAGGAAGAAGTGAAGGAAGACCGCCGGCAGGAGAAAGAGGCTGACCGTTCCGGTGTTCTGGACGAAGACGTCGATCCACCAGTAAGAGGCGGGCCGCAGCCGGCAGACGAAGAAGAGGAGGAACAGCACGCACAGCAGAAAAAAGATGCGCGCGGATCGGTCTCCCGGCTGCTTCCGAAAGACGAAGAGACCGATGAAGAAGAAAAGAAAACCGATGACGGCCGCGTAGAGGTACGTCTTTCCGCCGAGGCGCTCCGAGGAAAGCTGCACGGAAACTATGCGGACTTCTCCGCCCGGCCCTCCGACCCGGCCCGTCTGAGGGCAGGGACCGCGGCGCACCAGGTAGGGAATCGTGTCGCCGACCTTGTGTTGGCGCAACTCCGTCGAAGCGTCCGAGATTGAGTTGACCAGATGCGTTCCGATGCCCAGAACACAATCGCCAGCCGGGATGCCCGCCCGCGCCGCGGGGCCGCGCGGAGTCGCCGCTCGCACCTCGATGCCCGTGCGGCTGTAGGGCATCGGGACGATCCCGTCGTACGGGCGCGGCGAGAACATGTCCGCGATCGAAGCGACCGCGATCGCGAGTCCCACGAGACCGACGAGGTAGAACCATCCGCGCAGGGACGCGCCCCCGCTCCGGGTGTCGTTCGGCCTCGAGGGCCCCCTTACGCCTTCCATGTCTGTTGCTTACGCGGAAACGCGCATGTTAGCTGGAAAACTCCAGCGGCTTCGAGCTCTCTGCCGTCCCTTCTCAGCCTGCCGACACCACCTTCTACCCGATCGTGCCCGACGGCGGGGCGCTGAGATGCGCGGGTTCGTCGCTCGCCGGCTTCCGGCTGACAGCCGAAAGCTGACAGCTGATAGCTTCGCCCGGATGCCATTCGTGACATTCGAAGGTGTCGAGGGCTCCGGGAAATCGACGCAACTCGCGCGGGCCGCGGCGAAGCTCCGCAAGCTCGGCCGGGATGTTCTGGAGACGAGGGAACCCGGTGGCACCGAGATCGGTCGCAAGATCCGGGACATCCTGATGGACGTGTCTCACGCGCATCTGGATCCGGCCGCCGAGTGGCTTCTCCTGGAGGCGGACCGGAGGCAGCACGTCATCGAGACAATCCGTCCCGCCGTAAAGCGCGGCGCGTTCGTCCTCTGCGACCGCTACTCCGACTCGACGACCGCGTATCAGGCGGTGGGGCGCGGGCTCGACCCGGCCGCGGTGGAATTCGTGGACGCGATCGCGCGCGACGGGCTGCCGCCCGACCTGACGCTCCTCTATGACATCGCGCCCGGAGAAGGACTCGCGCGCGCCCACACCCGGGACGGTGGTACGGGAAGGTTCGAGGCGGCGGAGGCGGGCTTTCACGAGAGGGTCCGCCTCGGGTTCCTGGAAATCGCGCGGCGGGAACCCGGCCGCGTGCGGATCATCCCGGCGGCCGGCACCGAGGACCAGGTTTTCGCGTCCACCTGGGCCGAACTGACGGCTTCTTTTCCCGCATGACCTCTCCCGCCCATCTCGCCCGGCTGGCAAACGGCCCTCCCGGCGCGTTTCCGGGCGCGCTCCTTCTGACCGGTCCGTCCGAAGACCGGCTCGAACGGGAAGGGCGCCGCCTGGCCGCTCTGCTTCTCTGCCGCGCTGCGCACGGACCGGACCCCTGCGACTCCTGCCGCCGCGCGCAGGCGGGCACCCACCCGGACCTCTTCGTCGCCCGGGCGGAGGGGGTACAGATCAAGGTGGACCGCGTGCGGCAGGCGCTCGAGTTCGCCGCGGGCCGGCCCTACGAGGGGTCGCGGCGCGTCGCGCTCGTCCTCGGCGCCGAACGTCTTGGCGTCGAAGGGGGAAATACGCTGCTCAAGTCTCTCGAAGAACCAGGCGCGCACCTCCACTGGATCCTGACCGCGGCGCGGCCGGAGGCGCTCCTCTCGACGATCCGCTCCCGATGCGCGGTTGCGATCGTTCCCGCTTCCACGCGACCGGAGATGGTGGATCTCTGGAAATCCCGCGGCTTCCCGGCTGAGGACGCGGCGGACCTCGCCCTGTTCGCCCCGGAGTCGGAGGAGGAGCCGGCCACGAGCCTGGCGGAGTACCGGGATTTTCGCGGCCGGGCACTCGCCGCTCTGGAGTCCTCGCTCGCCGGAAATCGCCCCGGCCCGCTCCTGATGCTCGCCGAAGATCTCGCGCGAGCCGAGCCGCGATACCCGGCGCTGGTGGCGGAACTGCTGGCCGACGCCGCGATCGCTGCGGGCGCGTCGGCGGAGCACATACGCCATCGATCCGCAGCGGGCGTGATCGGAGAGATCGCAAAATGCCGCTCGGTCGAGGCGCTCTCGAAGGCCGCCGTCTGCGCGGCCGACGCCCCGCCGGACAGCCGGCGTGGCAACCGGCGCCTGCATTTCGAAGCGCTCCTGCTCGACCTTCTGTTCGGAGGAGATGCTTCCCCGTCACGCTGAAAGAAAACGGGCAGCGAGCGCTCGCTGCCCGTCATGGAATCGCCCGGCCCGCGGGCCGGAACGCTCAGCGCGTCAGGGAAAGATCGACGCTTCCGGTCCGTCCGTCGGCCACCTGGACGCTCGCGCTCTTGTCCCGGTAACCGGGCCGCGAGATCGTCACCGTGTGCTTTCCGGGCGAAACCACGATTCCCGTGTCCATCGAAGCAAGCTCATCGGCCGAGCCCACGAAGCGGTCGTCGAGGTAGACGGCCGCGTCGGCAGGCTGCGCGCTGATCTTCAGCCGGCCGCGGTCGGCCCCCGGCGGTCGGGCGGATACCGTCGCGTCGGGTTTCGGTATGGAGACATCTGATTTCGGCATGGACGCGTTGTTGCGCCACGCCTGTCCGGCGGCGGGGGCGTTCGGGTGCCGGTCCACGTCGGAATCCCGGTCGATCTCCTGGTCCGAGCCGCCCTCGTAGGTGGGCGCGTCCTCGTCCTCGTCCTCGACGCTCCCCTGATTGCTCCCGTAGTCTTCCGGGGCGGGGTTACTGTCGCGGCGGTAAGGCCGCATGTTGCGATCCCGGTCGCGATCCCGGTCGCGGTCCCGGTCGCCCCGGCGCTTGCCGAAGTAGCGATGAACGTCGCCCTCGATCTTCGGGGGATCCGCCTGCCCGCGCATGCCCGCGCCGCCCTTCTGGAGCTTGTTGTCGACCTTGAGCTGCTGCCCGGGCCGCGCCTCGACGTCGATGGCGAGGGGCTCGTAACCGGCGAGACGGAATTCGAGCCTGTAGTGTCCCGGCCGAAGATAGAGCTTGTCCGGCCACCCGTCGAAGTCATCCGCCGTGCCGACGTACTTGCCGTCGAGGTAGAGGCGGGCTTCCTCCGGGCTGACATCCGTCTTCACGGATCCCCAGTTGGAGTCCACTCCGTACCCCCCATAGCCGTACGGCCGGCCGTACGAACCGTAATAGCCCGAGTAATAACCGGGGTAGCCGTACCAGCCCCAGTACGGGTTGATCCAGCCGCCGCCATAAATGATCACCCGGCCGCCGTGACCGCCGTGACCGCCGTGCCATCCTCCGCCTCCGTGAAACGTCCCACGGGGAGCGGCCACCGCGGAGGCGGCCGGAAGCGCGAGAACGAGAAGCGCCGCGATCCCCACCCATTTCATTTTCATTTTCAACTCTCCCATGCTCTGCAATAAAGCAAGGCAGGGGCCAGCTCGCCATCAGAGTCCGCGCCATGCAACCCTCTCTGCGGGTGAACCTTGCCGACAATGCCGCAACAGTGGCCCCGGGGCGGCTGACCTCTCTTCAGGTCACTCCTGTTCCGGAAAGAGACACCCGCGATCCGCGGCCCGAAGCTTCCGCGGAGAGCCTCCGCGACAGACCGCGCAGGTAATCGTCCCGGAGCACCCGGTCCACGGCCTTCCGGGCGCCAGGTGCATCCCACCGCTCGGCCAGGGCCGCCCAGCGCGCCAGGAGGCGACGCTTGATCGCGGGCGCGTCGCGAAACTGCAGCGCCTGCGGGACGGCCAGGAAATCGCCGAGTTCCGGGTGCTTCGAATAGAAAATCGCGGCAGATTCCCCCGCCTTCTCCTGGCGGCGCCGGAAAGACTCGAACGTGATGTGGTGATGGTGCCGCGCGATCGCCGCGGGACGATAGACGATCTTCATGCCCCGGCGGACGAGACGGTAGGCGATCTCGATGTCCTCCCAGGCCGCGTGCGGAAACGAGGTGTCGAAGAGGCCCTCTTCCAGCAGCAGATCGCGGGGCAGGGAGATGTTCGACGTGTAGAAGAAGTTGAAGGGGACGGACTCGCGGTCGGCGATCAACGCGTAGCCGAATTGAAGTCCGTATTCGTTGATGTGGTGAAGAAAAGGCGAGACGCGCTGGCCGCGGGGCCATGTCGTGTAGCCAAGGACGGCGGCGGGATGGGAGCGCGACTCCCCGTGTGCCGCCGCGTGGATGGCCAGGAGCTCGGGCTCCGGGACCGTGTCGTCGCCCAGAAAGAGAACGAGCCGGCCGCGGGCCTGCAGCACTCCGCGGTTACGTGCGGACGCTGGGCCTCCGTTCTTCTGCGACAGGAACCGGAACGGATACTTCGGGCGGTGCCGGGCGAGCCTCTCCCCAGTGTGGTCGCGCGAACCGTCATCGACCACGATGACTTCGAAAGGCGGCGGCGCGGACTGCTCTTCGAGCCCCTCGAGCACCTGAAACAGGGTGTCGGGCCGCTCGAAGGTCGGAACGACGACCGAAACGAGGGGCGCCGTCAACCGAAGATCTCCGCGAGGCTCGAGCGCATGAGCGCCGGCGAGCGGCCCAGGAGCTCCCGGAAGTAGGCGCCGTCGAAACGCTCGTCGCCCGGATACGTCTGCACGATGCGCAGAGGAAACCGGGCGAAGATCTCCGCGTCCGTCCGCCGACGCGACTCCTGGACCGCGCGGCGCTTTGCCGCGAGCGTTTCGGCGTGGCGATGGATCCAGAGGAGCGCGCGCAGGTGCGCGATCGTCAGCGGATCGCCGACTGAGATCCGGGATTCGGGCGGTGCCGGCAGCGCGGCCGCCGATATCCCGAAAACCCGCCGCCAGGGGTTGCGCGGCGCGGTGGGCCTCGCGTCCTGGTAAGGGTCGCGGCGGAGCTCGCCCGCTTCCGGGTTGCGCGTCTCGAGCATCTCGGCGATCCGTCCGGTGAACGCCGCGAGGATCGCCGGCATCAGCGCGCGGAAATGATCCTCGTCAAAATTCTTGAACGCCGTGCAATACGCGTTCTTCTCGAACAGGTAGCCGCGCGAGT
>JBBQDF010000222.1:0-5330 GCA_038319475.1 Thermoanaerobaculia bacterium | reverse complement strand
AAAATCACGGCGTCCGCTTCCCTGCGCAGCGTGTAGTCGAGGGTTCCCCGCGTCGTGCGCAGCCCGCGGACCGAGACCCCTTTGCCCGCGACCCAGTCCGCCGGAATTCCGGCCGCGAGCACGAGGGCGGCATCGGACTCGCGCTCCCAGGCGAAAAGGTCCAGGGCCGAACGGATGAAATCGGAACCGACCCAGGCGTGCGGCATATCGCCGATGAAACGGACCTTCCGCGGCTCCCGCCCGACCCCCTCGCTCCAACCGTTCCATTCGAGCGGCCGGCGATGCCGCAGGAAAAAGGCGAGCAGTTCGTGCGCTCTGTCACGCCAGCCGAGGCGCACGAAGGCTCCGACGTTGCGGATTTCGTACGGTGTGTAGTCCTCCCAGACATTCGCCTCGCGGCGCCGCACGAACTCGGACCAGTACCGCTCGAACGTGCGCCGCAGCGCCTCCGGCGGCAGCCGGCTCTGTTCCGCCGCGGGATCTAGAGCGATGGTCGTCGAGGTCGCGTCGAAGTCGGCCAGGTCCGCGGAGCCGGGGACGAAGTCGATCCCGCGCGTCCGTTCCACGCGCCGGATCGAGGCGTGCAGATCCGAAGAAAATTCGTCGCGAATCGCCGACCAGCGCTTCTGTTCGTCATCCCGGCCGAGCGCGGAGGCCAGATCCACCGCGTCCTTCAGGCCCTTCAACGCCCAGAAGTCGTCCCAGTACGAGTGGACGGGTTTTGCGGAATACCCCTCGTGGCTGATCGATTCGGGGAGCAGGCCGAAGAAGATCTGACGGGGGCCGGTCGCGTACTCCGCCGTCCTCCGGCGCTTTCGTTCGCGATCGATCCACGCGACCGCCTTCTGGACGTGGGGAAAAACGCGCGCGAGCCACGCACGGTTCTTCGTGAACCGCCAGGTGTCCGCGATCAAGAAGAGGAGCTCGCCGTGGCTGTCGTTCTCGACGACGGCGTCTCCCCCGCGGCGGTCGACGCAGCAGGGGACGCGCCCTTCTTCGGACTGGTACGGAACGAACCATTCCGCGTACGCGCGGGCTTCCTCCGGGTGCCCCATCCGCAGGAGGGCCGCGGCCATCATGGCCCCGTCGCGGATCCAGGAGCGCGCGTACGACCGGGTGCCGGGCCGCAGCGCCGGGCCATCCCGTTCGATCAGGATCTCGGCGAGATTCGTGCGCAGCGTCCGGAGGACCGGTTCCGCCGCCGGCGGCCCCTCCAGGATCACGCGGTCGAGCTCCCCGTGCCAGCGGCGGCCGGATTCCGCGATGCGGGCCGCCGCGAGAGCCGCGGCGTCGGTCCGGGACCGCAGTGTCGGCGCCGCCACGCCCGCCCGGGGGTGGAACGGAAGCTCGATCGAAATCTCGTCGCGCGACTCTCCCGCCAGGTCGAAATCGAAGGCCAGCGCTCCGGAGGGCCATCGCGTCGTGTCCTCGACAGCGGCGTCCGGCGGGAGCGCTCCCCGGGAAAGAACTCCGGTCAGGGGGCCCGCGTCAAAAACCGCCGCGCCGAATCCGTGAGCGGCGCTGAGCGGAAAAACCCGCGGGAGGCCATTCACGACGACGGCGCCGCCTTTCCAGGCGAGCGCCCCTATCGGTGACACTCCTCCCGCGCGATTCAAGAACTGAGACGGCGGATTCACCTGGAAGGGGCGCACCGCGAGAAAGAGCGTCGCGCGCCGGCGGCGCCGCGACGCGTTCGCGAGCCGGTACCGGACATGCAGCGAAGAGGACCCTGGAGCCCCGATCGCGACCGCGGTGATGTCGAGTGAGACGGCCGCCAGCTGCCGCGACACAGTCGGGATCGGGAGGTCTCCTTCCGCGAGCCCGTGCCGGATCTCCCCGTCCGACCACGCGGAGAGGACCCCCTCCGAAAAGAGGAAGGGCTCGACGGAAAACGAGCCCGCCGCGGGCTCGATCGCGCCATCTTCCGACAGCAGCGCGCTCTCCGTGTCCCCGCTCACGCCGACGACGGTCCAGTACGACTGCTCCCCGGAGAAGGATCGCGGGTACGTTCCCCGGGGCGCCTCGGCGGCGACCGCCGTGAAGAACGCGTTCGGCGATTCGCCCCAGGTGAGGGGCCGGACCGTGATCTCCTCGATTCCGTAGCCGTCCCGCCCTTCCGAGGCCGGAATTCGCAGTCGAATCCACCGTGACTCGGCTTCCGGCAGGTAGAGGTCGTCTCGCCCGCCGTTCCCGGAGGTCACGTCCCGCGCCGGGATCCACGCGGTTCCGTCCTCAGACGTCTCGATTCGATACGCCCGCGGGAAGCGCTCCGGCTCCCAGAAGATCGTGAGCGCGCCGAACTCCCGGTTCTCTCGAAGGTCGAGCGTCAGCGACACCGGCACGCCGGACGCGCTGCGCCACGCGGTCTTCGCGTCGCCGTCGACCGCGCGTTCCGGCCCGAACCCCGGCGCCGATGCCGTCGCGGTGGCCAGAAGACGCGGCGCAACCCCGGAGGGCACCGCGACCGCGCTGACGGAAAGCTCGTCGAGCACGATCCAGCCCCGCCCGCCGGTCCGCGCCGTGACGGCGATCTCCAGGGCGGCCGCGCGCCGGATTTCGCCTCCCCCCGCCGGGCCCCAGGCGAATGAGAAGTGGCGCTTCTTGAGGCGCACCTTCCTCCAGTCCCCCGCGGGCGAGAACTCGCGGCGCACCGCCCACCAGACGTTCTCGCCCGACGCGTCGATCAGTTTCACCTCGAGGTCGTTCGGCGATGATTGGCCGCGGATGAAAAACGAGATCTCGTAGTTTTCGGGCAGCTCCAGGGGCATCTCGCGCCGGGCGGCCGCCCATCCGGCGTGGCCGCGGAAGTCAAAATCGAGCCGGAGCGCTCCGCCGCCCCGGCCTTCCGTCGTCGACAGCGTGAGCCCGACACCTTCCGCCGGAGCGGCGCGCCACGCCGACACCTCCTCGAAGGCGTCCCCGGAGCGCGGGCCCGCCTGGCCGAGCGTCGAAAGCGCGCAGGCGCAAATCAGGACGAGCCGCCCGGCCCTCACTCCTTCACGCTCCCCATCATGATTCCCTGCACGTAATAGCGCTGCAGAAGCAGGAAGAGGAGCAGCACCGGCAGGACCGTCAGCACGGAGCCCGCCATCATGAGCTCCGTGTCCTGCACGTGCTCGCCGACCAGGTTCGCGAGCGCGACGGGGAGCGTGTAGCGGGAAGCGTCGCTCAGGACCACGAGCGGCCACAGGAAGTCGTTCCAGGATCCCAGGAACGTGAACACCGCGAGTGTGAGGAGGATGGGCCGCAGAAGCGGAAGCACGATTTTCCAGTAGATGCGGAACTCGCCCGCGCCGTCGAGCCGCGCCGCTTCGAGCACTTCGTCCGGGATCGACTGCGCATACTGGCGGATCAGAAAGATGCCGAAGATCCCGGCGAGGCCGGGCACGATGACGCCCCAGAGGGTGTTCACGAGACCGAGGCTCTTGACCATGAGGAAGAGCGGAAGCATCGCCACCTGGACGGGGATCGCGAGGGCTGCCATGAGAAACGCGAAGATCCGGTCGCGCCCGGCAAACCTCAGCTTCGCAAACGCATAGCCGGCCATTGAATTGAACAGCAGCGAGCCGAACGTGACGGTGAACGCGAGGATGACGCTGTTGCGGAAGTTTCTCGCGACGTTCATGCGCGTGAACAGCGTCACGTAGTTCGCGAGCGTCGCGGGCCGCGGCAGGAGAACGGGAGGCTCCGAATTTGCCTGCCCGGCCGGCATGAAGGACGCGGAGATCATCCACAGCAAGGGCAGGAGTGTCACCGCCGCGCCGGTGATCAGGAGGAGGTTGACGAGGACCCCTCCGCGTTTGCGACTCACGCGCTCCTCTTTTTCTGGAGAACGAGCTGAAGAAGGGTCGCGGCGAGGATCAGGAGGAAGAGAAAGAACGCGATCGCGGCGGAATAACCCATGTTCCACCACCGGAAGCCCTGCTGGTACATGAAGAGAGCCATGGAGAGCGTCGCGTTCAAAGGGCCGCCGCGCGTCATCACGTAAGGCTCCGCGAAAAGCTGGAAGTAGCCGATCATCGTGATGACGCCTACGAAGAGGAACGTCGGCGCGAGCATCGGGACCGTGATGTGCCGGAAGCGCCGCCACCCGCCGGCGCCGTCTATCCGCGCCGCCTCGTAGAGCGACTCGGGGATGCTTTGAAGCCCCGCGATGAAAACGATCATGTTGTAGCCGAAATTTTTCCAGACGGCCAGAATCACGATCGCGGTCATCGCCCAGCGCGGGTTCCCGAGCCAATCAATCGGCGGAACATGCAGGACGCGGAGGAACTGATTCAGGAGCCCGAAGCGCGGGTGATACAGAAAACGAAAGACCGTCGCCACGGCGACGAGCGTGGTTACGAACGGCGCGAAGTAGACCGTGCGGAAGAACCCCTTCCAGCGGGCGGTCTTCGCGTCGACTAAGAGGGCGGCAGCCAGGGACACGACCACGGTGACGGGACCTCCGACGAGGACGAAGAAGAGCGTATTGCGCAGCGCAGTCCAGAACACCGGGTTCTCGAGCAGTGCGGCGAAGTTCGCGAGTCCCACCAGGCGCACGTTGCGCGGGTCGGCCAGCGCGTAAATATCGAAATCCGTGAACGCCAGGAGGAAGGCGCCGGCGACTGGAATCAGAAAGAAGACGCCGACGATCGCGAGACCGGGCGCCAGAAAGAAGATCGCGGCGCGAAGCTCCGCGCTTCGCCACGATCTGCGCGCGCTCACCGCCTCTCTCATCGAGCGCCGATCCGAAGTCCGGCGGAAGCGCCGCCCGCGGCCGGCGGTTCTGCGGGCCGGAGCCGGCCGCGCGAGAGCATCCACCTGCGCTTGGCCAGGATGGCGTCGACGTCGGCGTCGAGCGCGGCGAGGGCCTGCCGCACGGTCAGGCGCCGGCGGATCGCCGGCTCCAGGTGCTCGAACAGCTTCGTGGCGATCTGCTCCCACTCCGGCACCTTCGGGGTCGGAAGCACGCGCTCGAGTTGAGTCCGGAAAGCCGCCACGGCCGGATCGCCGGCAAGCGCGGGATCGTTCCAGGCGCTCCGCCGCGCCGGAAGATCGCCGACCAGCCGGTAGAATCGGGCCTGCTGCGCGGGCTCCGAAAGATAGCTGACGAGCTTCCACGCGTCGTCCTTGCGCCGGGACGAGCGGAACAGGACGAGGCTCGTCCCGCCGGCCAGCGAAACTCCGGCCGTTCCCGCTTCGGGCGCGGGGATCGGCGCCGTGCCCCACGCGTCGCGCAACTCCGGAGGCATCTTCCGGCGAAACTCCCCGATGTTCCATGGCCCCGTGATCCACATGGCGAACGTGCCGCGGGCGAACTCCTGGTACACGTTCCCGATCTCCGACCA
>JBBQDF010000221.1:0-5363 GCA_038319475.1 Thermoanaerobaculia bacterium | reverse complement strand
CCTGTTGATTCTCGTTACGAAGAGACGGGCGCGCCGACGGTTTCCGGGCACACCGAGCCCGGGACGGTGATGGGCACGGTGGGTTACATGTCGCCCGAGCAGGTGCGCGGGCTTGCCGTCGATCACCGCTCGGACATCTTTTCCTTCGGCGCAATCCTGTACGAGATGCTTTCGGGCAAGAAGGCTTTCCGAAAGGACACGGCCGCGGACACGATGTCGGCGATCCTCAAGGAGGAGCCGCCGGAGCTGTCGGAGTCGCGATCGACGATGTCCCCGGCTCTTGACCGGGTCGTGCGGCACTGCCTGGAGAAGGCCAGGGAACGGCGATTTCAATCCGCGCGGGATATCGCGTTCGCGCTGGAGGACGGGTCTTCGCCGGTGGTCACGGGTCCAGCGTACGGCGCGGCGCCGGGAGCGGCCAGGAGCCGAGCTCTCATTGCCGCTCTTCTGATCGCCGGTCTGGCGGTCGCGGGCTTTTTCCTGCTGCGGCTCAGGCACGAAGGCGCGAGCCAGGCCGCTCGAGTGAAGCGCATGGTGGTGCTGCCGTTCGAGAATCTGGGGTCTCCAGAAGACGACTACTTCGCCGACGGGATCGCGGATGCGGTGCGAGGCAAGCTGACTTCGGTGCCGGGCGTCGAGGTGATCGCGCGTGGCAGCTCGATCTCATACAAGAAGACGACGAAGACGCCGAAGCAGATCGCGGACGAGCTGGACGCGCGTTACCTGTTGACGGCGACCGTGCGCTGGCAGAAGAGCGGAGGATCCAGCCGCGTCCAGGTCAGCCCCGAGCTGGTCGAGGTCAAGGAGTCCGGTGCGCCGTCATCGAAGTGGCAGCAGCCCTTCGACGCCTCACTGACGGACGTCTTCCAGGTCCAGTCGGAGATCGCCACGCGCGTGGCGCAGGCGCTGGGGGTCGCGCTCGGGGCGGGCGAGGAGAAGAGGCTCACCGAGAAGCCGACTCAGAACCTGGCCGCTTACGACGCCTTCCTCAGGGGCGAAGAAGCCTGGAACGGCTGGGCGTCCGGCGTTCCCAACTGGCGTAAGGCGCTCGGTTTCTACGAGCAAGCCGTAGCGCTCGATCCCGGCTTTGCGGAGGCGTGGGCCCGTGTTTCGCGGGCCAGCTTCGAACTGTACAACGTCGGTGCGCCGACACCCGAACTCGCGGAGCGCGCCCGTCAGGCAGCAGAGAAGGCAGTGGCACTCGCACCCGACCGCGCCGAGGGGTACGTCGCGCTCGCCTTGTACCAGGAGGTGTTCCTGAACGACCCGATTCGTGCGCAAGAGCAGTATGCCCGAGCGGCTCGTCTGGGCCCGAAAAACGCGGATCTCCTTACAACGAAGGCAGGGCTCGAGGCGTATCTCGGGCACTGGGATGCGTTGCTGGAAAACTTCAAGCAGGCGGAGCAACTCGACCCCCGATCGGTGAGAAGAATGGCCAACCTGGGAAATGCGCTCGTGCTCCTGAGGCGCTATCGCGAAGCGCGCGAAGTCATCGACCGCGGGTTGGCTCTCGCGCCCGCTGGCCTCTTCCTGATCGAGCTCAAAGCCGACACCTTCCTGGCGGAGGGAGATCTGGCTGGAGCCAGGGCCGTGCTCACGGCGGTGCCGCGAGAGGTCGCTCACCGCGCTCGTGGCCTCCTTCGCAGACAAGGGCGATCTCGTCTGGGTCCTCGACGAACGGCAGATGGAGCTGCTTCTCCGTCTGACGCCGAGCGCGTTCGACGACAACCGGGCCACGTGGGCCCTCTGCCTCGCCCAGGCGTACGCTCTGCGGGGCGATGCGGCAAACCTGCGAATTCATGCGGAGGAGGCGAAGAGGGCTCTTGAGGAGCAGCTTCGCGCGGTGCCGCGGGACGCGCTGCGTCGCGCCCTTCTCGGCGTGGCGCTGGCCTATCTGGGGCAGAAGGAAGAGGCGACCCGGGAGGGGGAGCGCGCCGTCGCGCTTCAGCCGATCGAGAAGAATGGACAACTTGGACCCTACCTCCAGCACCTGCTCGTACGCACCTACATTCTCGTCGGCGAGCCGGAGAAGGCGCTCGACAAGCTCGAGCCGCTCTTGAAAGTTCCGTACTTCCTCTCGCCCGGCTGGCTCAAGATCGACCCCAACTTCGACCCGCTGCGCAAGAACCCTCGTTTTCAGAGGCTCATCGCGGGGGCGAAGTGACTCTCGTTGCCAGCTTCCGTCTCGGCCCCTCCGAGATCCTGGAATCGCTGCTGGCGGCGCCCCCTGGAATCGTCTGTCGTCCGTTTCGACGCCGCGATCCGGCGTGGCCGGTCATTTTGATATAACCATGGTCGTCTGGAGGTGACCATGAGATCGATCCCCGCAGCCCGCTTCAAAGCCCGCTGCCTGAAGATCATGGACGAGGTGAAATCCCGGCGCGAGACAGTGCTCATTACCAAGAAAGGGAAGCCGGTAGCGCTCCTCGTGCCGGCCGAAGAATCGACTGGCGATGTTTTTGGATGCCTCGCCGGAGAGCTCGAGATCCGGGGTGACATCACGGCGCCGGTGGTCCCGGCGTCCGCATGGGAAGGCGCTCGGTGATCCTGCTCGACACGCACGTGCTGCTCTGGTTGGCGGCCGAGCCTTCGCGGCTCTCTCGCCGGGCGGCGGCAGCGATTCGCCGGAGCCTCCGCGCCGGGGGCATCGCAATCGCCTCGATCAGCCTCTGGGAGGTCGCGATGATGTTCGCGGACGGCCGGCTCCGATCGCGCGGCACGATCGAGGCTTCGATCGAATCTCTCGTGCGGGGGACTGGAGTGATGCTGCGGGAGATCACGCCGCCGATCGCCGCCCTGGCCACGCAGTTTCCCGCTGACTTCCCGCCCGATCCCGCGGACCGTCTCATCGCGGCGACGGCCCGCGAAGGAGGCTTGACCCTCGTCACGAAGGATGAGCGCATCCGCTCGAGTGCACTGGTCCGCACCGTCTGGTAAGAATCATTTGAAACTCCGCCCCGGCTTCCGCCTCGGCCTTTACGAGATCCTGGCTCCTCTGGGCGCGGGCGGGATGGGGGAGGTCTATCGGGCGCGGGATACGAAGCTCGATCGCGATGTCGCGATCAAGGTGCTGCCTTCGCGTCTGTCGGATGACTCGCAAGCGCTGGCGCGGTTCGAGCGGGAGGCCAAGGCGGTTGCGGCGCTCTCGCACCCGAACATCCTCGCCATCCACGATTTCGGAACTCATGAAGGCGTGGCCTACGCCGTGATGGAGCTTCTGGAAGGCGAGACGCTGCGCGGCAGGCTCGATCGAGGGGCGATACTTCAGAAGCAGGCCGTGGACTATGCGCTGCAGGTAGCCAGGGGCCTCTCCGCCGCCCACGAGAAGGGCGTCGTCCATCGAGACCTGAAGCCCGAGAACCTCTTCGTCACCAGAGACGGCCATCTCAAGATCCTCGACTTTGGCCTGGCGAAGCGGGTCGAGGCCGTTGCCCCCGGCCAGGAGACGAGCGGCCCTACGGTCTCTGGCCAGACGACGCCGGGCACGGTGATGGGGACGCTCGGCTACATGTCGCCCGAGCAGGTGCGGGGAGACCCCGTCGATCACCGCTCCGACATCTTTGCATTGGGAACGATCCTGTACGAGATGCTGTCCGGCAAGAAGCCATTTGGCCGGCCCACGGCCAGCGAGACGATCGCGGCGATCCTGATGCAGGAGCCACCGGAGCTCTCCGAGTCGGGGCGGAACATCCCGGTGGCGCTCGACCACGTCGTTCGTCACTGCCTGGAGAAGGATCGCGACAACCGGTTCCAGTCCGCAAGGGATGTCGCGTACGCGCTGTCTGAAGCGTCGGGGCCGACGATGACGAGCGGCGCGCAGTTGGCCGCGCCCCCCTCGGGGAAGAAGGGCCTCCTTGTCGCCGCGGCTGTGGCCGCAATTGTCACGGTCGTGGCCGTCCTGCTCGTCGGGCGGTCTCACAAGGGCGGGACCGCGGCCGGGAAGGTCCAGCGCATGGTGGTGCTGCCGTTCGAAAACCTGGGATCTCCCGAGGACGACTACTTCGCCGACGGGATCGCGGACGCGGTGCGGGGCAAGCTGACTTCGGTGCCGGGCATCGAGGTGATCGCGCGTGGCAGCTCGATCACGTACAAGAAGACGACGAAGACGCCGAAGCAGATCGGGGACGAGCTGGACGCGAGTTACCTGCTGACGGCGACCGTGCGCTGGCAGAAGAGCGGAGGATCCAGCCGCGTCCAGGTCAGCCCCGAGCTGGTCGAGGTTAAGGAGTCCGGTGCGCCGTCCTCGAAGTGGCAGCAGCCCTTCGACGCCTCGCTCACGGACGTCTTTCAGGTCCAGTCGGAGATTGCCACGCGCGTGGCGCAGGCGCTGGGCATCGCGCTCGGGGCTGGTGAGGGGAAGCGGCTCACCGAGAAGCCGACTCAGAACCTGGCCGCTTACGACGCCTTTCTCAGGGGCGAAGAAGCCTGGAACGGCTGGGCGTCCGGCGTTCCCAACTGGCGTAAGGCGCTCGGTCACTACGAGCAGGCGGTGGCAGTCGATCCCGGTTTTGCGGAGGCCTGGTCGCGTCTCTCGCAGGCCAGCTCACTCATGTACGGGAGAGGTACACCCACGCCCGAACTCGCGGAACGCGCCCATCAGGCAGCAGAGAAGGCAGTGACACTCGCACCCGACCGCCCCGAGGGCTACCACGCGAGAGGGAGAGCGCGCCGTCGCGCTTGAGCCGATCGAGAAGGATGTATTTGCCTCCTACTTCCAGCACCTGCTCGTACGCACCTACATCCTCGTGGGCGAGCCGGAGAAGGCGCTTGACAAGCTCGAGCCGCTCTTAAAGATCCCCTACGCCCTCTCACCCGGCTGGCTCAAGATCGACCCTTACTTCGATCCCTTGCGCAAGAACCCTCGTTTTCAGAGGCTCATCGCGGGGGCGAAGTGACTGTCGTTCCAGGATCTCGGAGCGGCCGAGAGGGAAGCTGGCAACGATGCTCCCCTCTCGGGATGGCTCCACGTGGAGGTGAAGGTCGGGGGTCGAACACCGCGGATCGACCCCCCACCGGCACTCGAGTCTGAGCCTCTGCGACACTAGGGCGTCGGCTTCGCGAAGGAACCTCCATAGATGTCCGAGTTGCCGAACGTCGCGGGACACTGCGTTCCAGGCGCCGGACGCGGAATGGGCGTTCCCTCCACCAGCGATTGCCGGTAGGCATCGATCGCAGGACAGTCCGCGGCGTTCCGCATGTCGTTCCAGACCGCCGCGGCGTACGTTCTCGTAGCCACGATCGAGTTGTAATCGCCGAGAAACTCCGCCTTCAGACTGTTCGTGCTCGAGCCTCGGGCGTCGCCGATCGCTCCCCGATGCAGAGTGGCCCAAATTCCGAAAGTGAAAGTCGTAATATCGGCGTGG
>JBBQDF010000220.1:0-5370 GCA_038319475.1 Thermoanaerobaculia bacterium | reverse complement strand
GGGAGTGGGAGTCAGAACCTCGGCGCAACCCGCCGGGTACCGCTCTTTTACCGGCACCTCGGCCGCGGCCCCCCACGTCACCGGGGCCGTGGCTCTCCTGTGGTCAGCATCTCCCGCGCTCGTTGGTCAGGTCGGCGAGACGGCCTCACTTCTCGAGCGCGCGGCGGTGCCGCTCAAGTCGACGCAGGACTGCGGAGGCTTCCCGGGCTCAGCGATTCCGAACGCGGTGTTCGGATTCGGGCGGCTCGACATCGCCGCCGCCCTGAATCTTCTCGCGCGGCCGGCGGAGGCGCGGTCGGTGCCGGTTTTGAAGCCGCGTCCGCCCGCTCCGCGGGCCGTCGCGCCGCGGGTGTCGTGAGGCCCGCTCCGCGGGCCCTCGCGCCGCGGGTGTCGTGAGGCCGGCAGGGCAACGACTTCCCCGTCCGCTTTCCCCTCACCCGACCCCTCACGGCTCGCGTGTCCTCCAGGCCGGCCTCGAAGGAGGCGGAAGGGCCGCATAGGGCGGTAGACTCCGCGGCCTATGGTCGTTCTGAACGCGCAGGAAGAATCGGCGACCCGCACGAGCCTCGAGATCGAGGTGCCGGGCGAGGAAGTCGAGAAGGCATGGAAGGAAGTCACTCGCGCCTATGCGAAGCGTGCGGCGCTGCCCGGCTTTCGCAAGGGGAAGGCCCCGGAGAGCGTCGTGCAGAAGCGCTTCGCCGATGAGATCAAAAGCGACGTGCTCGAGCACCTGCTGCCCGGAGCGCTCTCCGCCGCGGTGGAAGAAAAGAAGCTGTCCGTCCTCGGGCGGCCGCAGATCGACGCGCTGAACTGGGACCCGCCGGGTCCGATCCGATTCACGGCGAAGATGGATCTGAAACCGCCGATCGAGCCCGGCGAGTATCGCGGCGTTCCCGTTCAGGACGTCGACGTCGAGCCGACCGAGGACGAAGTCCAGAAGGTCCTCGACCGGTTCCGTGAACAGCACGCGGAGTTCCATCCGATCGAGGGGCGTCCCGCGGCCAGAGGCGATTACGCCGTCGCGGACGTCGCGGGCACCTTCGTCGAGATCCTCGCCCCGGGTCAGAACCCGAGGACGTTCCGCGACGAGAAGGTCACGCTCGAAGTGGGACACGCGGACTCGATGGAGGAGATCAACGACGCTCTGCGCGGTACGGCGCCGGGCGAGACGAGGCGCTTCCGCAAGAGCTTCCCCGAGGACTTCCCCAACGAGGAGTTCAAGGGAAAGACGGTCGACTACGAGGTCACGCTCGCGGCTCTCAAGGAGAAGAAGCTGCCCGAGCTCGACGACGACCTCGCAAAGCAGGTCGCCGAAGGAGAAACCGCGGAAGGCCTCCGGCAGAAAGTGCGGGAAGGGCTCCGGCGGGAGAAGGAAGCGGAGCGGCGGCGGGTCTTCCGCCGGGGGATCCTCGATCAGCTCCTCGCGAAGACTCTCGTGCCCGCGCCCGAAGTGCTCGTCGAGTCGGAGATGACGGGCGCGCTTCGCGACTACGCGCGGTACCTGGCCGGCAACGGCGTCGACCCGAAGGAGGCAGACTGGGAGAAGCTCCGCGAGGATTCGCGGGAGGGCGCCGTTCGCCGCGTCCAGGAGTACCTGCTGGTCGACGAGATCGCCCGCCGGGAGGGGATCGCGGTCAACGACACCGAGCTCGAGGCCGAGTTCAAGCGGGCGGCCGCCCGCCGGGGCGTCGATCCGGCCGAGCTGCGGGAGCAGATGGCGAAGGGGGACGGGCTGGAAGCGCTGCGAGACGAAATGCGGCTCGCGCGGACCATCGACCTGTTGATCGCGCAGGCCACGGTGCTACCCTCGGGATCGGGAATCGGGAATCGGGAAACGGTAAACGAAGGGACCCCCCCTTGATGCGAATCGTCAGCCTGGACTCGAGCTGGGATTATTCGTTTTCCGTTTTCCGTTTTCCGTCTTACGGCTGATGGAAGACGATTACGAGGGAGGCGGCATGGTTCTCGTTCCTATGGTGATCGAGCAGACGAGTCGCGGCGAGCGCGCCTACGACATTTACTCGCGGCTGCTCAAAGACAACGTGATTTTTCTGGGACAGCCGGTCGACGACACGATCGCCAACCTGATCATTGCGCAGATGCTTTTTCTGGAATCCGAAAACCCGGAAAAAGACATCTCGTTCTACATCAACTCGCCGGGCGGCTCGATCACGGCGGGCCTCGCGATCTACGACACGATGCAGTACATCAAACCGGACGTCGCGACGATCTGCATCGGCCAGGCGGCGTCGATGGCGGCGGTGCTCATGGCGGCCGGGGCGGCGGGGAAGCGGTACGCGCTTCCGAACTCCCGGTTCCTGATTCACCAGCCGCTGGCGTATGGCCTTCAGGGCCAGACGACCGACATTGAGATTCACGCCAAGGACCTTCTGAAGGTGCGCGAGCGCCTGAACCAGATCCTGGCGCTCCACACGGGCCAGAACATCGAGCGGATCTCTAAGGATACCGATCGCGACTACATCCTGGAGTCCGAAGACGCGAAGAAATATGGCCTGGTCGATACGATTTATCACCGGCGTGACGACGTCGCGCTGAAGGCTGCCGGTTAGCGGGCGAAGGGCGAAGGGCGCCCGCGAAGGGGCCGTGGCGCTCCTTCCTTCGCCCGATGCCCCCGCCTTTGCCCGGGCGTCGCCCCGGGGAATACCCCTCCGGCGCGGGCGTTAATCCTGCTGGTGTGCTAGATTTGCAAAGGGGCGGGTCGAGGCGGTGAGGGGCCCCCGACAGCCGCCTGGATTCGCTTCGATCCCCGCCGGAGGCTGAATGTCGAAAAAAACCGGAAACGGCGACGTCCTGCGCTGCTCCTTCTGCAATAAGAGTCAGCGGGACGTCAAGAAACTCATTGCGGGCCCAACGGTTTACATCTGTGACGAGTGTGTCGACATCTGCCTCGACATCATCGCGGAAGATCGGGTCTTAGAAACCCAGGCTCCCGAGACCAAACTTCCCAAGCCCAAAGAGATCAAGGAGTTCCTCGACGGTTACGTGATCGGGCAGGAACAGGCGAAGAAGAAGCTCGCGGTCGCTGTCTACAATCACTACAAGAGGATCGACTACCTCGAGAAGAATCGGAAGCTGGACGTCGAGCTTCAGAAATCCAACATCCTCTTAATCGGGCCCACGGGAACGGGGAAGACCCTGCTCGCCCAGACGCTTGCGAAGCTCCTCTCGGTGCCGTTCACGATCGTGGACGCGACGACCTTGACCGAGGCCGGCTACGTCGGCGAGGACGTCGAGAACATCATCCTGAAGCTGTACCAGGCGGCAGGCAACGACAAGGAAAAGACGGAGCGCGGCATCGTTTACATCGACGAGGTCGACAAGATCGCGCGCAAGGGCGAGAACCCCTCGATCACGCGCGACGTTTCGGGCGAGGGCGTGCAGCAGGCGCTTCTCAAGATCCTCGAAGGCACCGTCGCGAACGTGCCGCCCCAGGGCGGCCGCAAGCACCCGCACCAGGAGTTCATCCAGATCGACACGACGAACATCCTGTTCCTCTGCGGCGGGGCCTTCGTCGGACTGGAAGACCTGATCAGCCGCCGGATGACCGAAAAGACCATGGGGTTCGGAGCAAAGATCACCTCCAAGAAGGAGAAGCGCGTGAGCGCCCTTCTCGAGAAGGTGCATCCCGAGGACCTGATCAAGTTCGGGATGATCCCCGAGTTCGTCGGCCGGCTTCCGGTCGTCGCGACCCTGGCGGAGCTCGATCAGCCCGCTCTCGTCGAGATCCTGAAGGAGCCGAAGAATTCGCTGGTCAAGCAGTACCAGACGATGCTCGAGTTCGAGAATGTGCAGCTGAAGTTCACGGACGACGCGATCGAGGCGATCGCGGAGGAAGCGCTTGCCAGGAACGTCGGCGCGCGAGGACTGAAAATCATCATCGAAGACCTGATGCTCGACGTCATGTACCAGATCCCTTCGGACGACGACATCGAGGAGTGCGTCATCACGCGTGACGTGGTCAAACACCGCACCAACCCCATCACCATCCTCCGCAAGGCCGGATAGGCACCCTTCTCGCATTGCTCGAGCCCGCGGCGGGTCGCCGCGGGGTAAAGGACCGGAAATTCCAAAATGAAACCAGAGAACCCGACCAGGCTCCAGGAAACGCTCCCGCTCGTCCCGCTTCGGGACATGGTGGTGTTTCCGCACATGATGGCCCCCTTCGTGGTCGGCCGGGAGTCGTCGATACACGCGCTGGAGGCCGCACTGGCGACTCCCTCCAAGCGCCTTTTTCTGGCGGCTCAGAAGAACCCGCAGCTCGATGAGCCCTCCGCGCGGGACATCTACTCCGTCGGGGTCGTCGCGACCGTGGCCCAGTCGCTGAAGCTGCCGAACGGGCACATCAAGGTGATGGTCGAGGGCGTGCGGCGCGGCCGTATCCGAGCGTTCGAGGAGCTCCGGGATTACCTCGGCGTCGTGGTCGAGCCTATGGCCGAACGTACGGGCGAAGCGTCTGATCTGAAGGAGTACATGGGCAAGGTGCTCGGGCTCTTCGAGCAGTACGCCAAGCTCTCCCACCACCTCGCCTTCGAAGGCATCGCGGCGTCTCTCAAGGTCGAAGATCCCGAGCGCTTCGCCGACACGCTGGCGGCTCACCTGGCCGTCTCGACCGCCGAGAAGCAGACGCTGCTCGAGGCAGAGTCGGTCTACGAGAGGCTACAGAAGCTGCAGGACCTGCTGGAGATCGAGGTCGAGAAGGTCAACATCGACAGGCGGATCAACAACAAGGTCAAGAAGCAGATGGAGAAAGCGCAGAAGGAGTACTACCTCAACGAAAAGATCAAGGCGATCCACCAGGAGCTCGGCAGGAAGGACGACCGTACCGACGAGGTGGACGATCTGAAGAAGAAGGTGGCGACCGCCGGCATGCCGAAGGATGTCCGCGAGAAGGCGGAGGCGGAGCTCCGGCGTCTCGAGGCGATGCCACCGGTCTCGGCGGAGGCGACCGTCTCGCGCAACTACATCGAATGGCTCGTCGGGGTGCCGTGGAAAAAGGCGTCACGCGAGTCGAAAGACCTCTCCCGCGCCGAGAAAATCCTGAATGAAGACCACTTCGGCCTGGAGAAGGTGAAGGAGCGGATCCTGGAGTTTCTGGCCGTGCGCCTGCTGGTCCAGAAGACGAGGGGCTCGATCATCTGTTTCGTCGGCCCCCCGGGTGTGGGGAAGACCTCGCTCGCGAAGTCGATCGCCCGGTCGTTGAACCGCAAGTTCGTGCGGCTCTCGCTCGGCGGCGTGCGCGACGAGGCCGAGATCCGCGGCCACCGCCGCACATACATCGGCGCCTTCCCCGGGCAGATCGTCCAGATGATGAAGAAGGCGGGGACCGTCAATCCCGTGTTTCTGCTGGAC
>JBBQDF010000219.1:0-5372 GCA_038319475.1 Thermoanaerobaculia bacterium | reverse complement strand
GACGGTGGTCGCGCCGACCGTGAACACCGAAGCGTAGAACACGGGCACGTCGCTCGCGGTGGCGCAGGCGGGCCCCGAGTTGCCCGCGGAAACCGACAGAAAAATCCCGGCCGCCGTGACGTGTTCGACGACCGCGCGAAGCACGTTCGGGTCCGTGCAACCTTCGCTCACCGGACATCCCCACGAATTGTTGATGACGTGCGGCGCGAGGTCCGGCCGCGGGTTCGCGCCGTTCGCGTCGGTCGGGGCGATGAACCACTCGAAGCATTCTGTGTACCGCGCGGGTGTGCCGGCGCCCCGGTCCATGTTCCGGCAGCCGATAAATCGCGACCCGGGCGCCACACCGATCTGGTTTTCGCCCTCCCCGCCGACCGAGAGACCGGAAGTCGACGTCCCATGGCCGTCGTCATCGCAGGGCGACGGAGCGTTGGATCCGCACGGGTTTCCGGATCCGGCGTCGTGGATCGCATCGTGCCAGTTGTAGCCGTGCGAAGTGCCACCGGCGCTCGATCCGCGGTAATGATCCTTCAAAGCCGGATGCTCCCATGCGAATCCGGTATCCGCGATCCCGACGACGATGCCCTGGCCCGTGAATCCCTGCGCCCACACCTGCGGCGCTCCGATCACGGTGAGATTCGGGCCGACGACCGCCGCCTCGCGCGCTTCCAATGGCGCCGGCCCGCGGTCGCCGCCGTCGGGACGGTCCGCCATCGAGGCCTCGCGGTTCCCCGCGATGCTCGAGACTTCCGGGAAGAGAGCGAGCTCTTCGGCCAGCTCGCGCCGGCCCCGCACTTCGATCATGTTGACGAGGAAAAACGGCTGGAAAGCGATGCCCCGTCCGGAGAGCCGCGCCCGGAGCCGCGCCTGCGAGACCTCCGCCTGCGCGGAGAGCGCGTCGTAGACGAAGCGGAGGCGCGAGGCGCGATCCGGGATCGCCGCGGCGGGCGAGAGGTCCGCTTCGTCGCGCAGCACGACGAGAAACGACGCCTCTTCTCCCGCGCCCTTTCCGGCGAAGATCCGCTCGTCCACCGGCGCGCGCGCCGCCGCGGCTGCGCGGGCGGCCACCGCCAGAAAGATAAGCAGCGCGGGAAGGATCCTCGAGCGTCCCATACGAACAACTCTAAGCGGAGTCGGGGTTCCCGCCCCGGGATTCCGGCTTTGGCGCCCCGGGAAAGTCTCTTCGCGGTCCGACGATAGACTCGGGGTCCCATGCCGCCGCAGCGAAAACGCGGAAAGCGCAAGCCTCCCGGTCGCCGCGCCCCCGAGCCGCGCGCCGCCGCACCCGCATCCCGCGGCGTCCCGGCCCTTCTCGCGTGTGCCCTGCTGGCGGCCGCCACGCTCGGCGTCTTTTCCCGCGTTCTGCGGAACGGGTTCGTCAGCTTCGACGACGAGATTTACGTCCTGAAGAATCCCCACGTGCGCGCCGGTCTCACCGCGGGAAACGCCGCGTGGGCGGCCACGGCGACCGAAGCCGCGAACTGGCATCCCCTCACGTGGATTTCGCACATGACGGACGTCTCCCTCTGGGGATTGCGCCCCGCGGGTCATCACGCCACGAGCCTCCTCTTCCATGCGGCAAGCGTGCTTCTCGTTTTTCTTCTTCTCCGCCGCGCCACGGGGTCTCACGGCGCAAGCGCCGCGGTGGCGTTTCTATTCGGGCTCCACCCGCTCCGCGTCGAGTCCGTCGCGTGGATCGCCGAACGCAAGGACGTGCTGAGTGTCTTCTTCGGCCTGGCCGCGCTCGGCGCCTGGGGCGCGTGGATCGCCCGCCGGAAACCCGCCGCGTACGGCGCGAGTCTGGCGCTCTTTGCTTTGAGCCTTCTGTCCAAAGCGACACTCGTCACGTTCCCCCTCCTGCTTCTCGCCCTCGACGCCTGGCCCCTCCGCCGCGTGCCCTCCCGGCGCGATCGAGATCCCGGTACGCGGTGGCCCGCGCTCCTGATCGAGAAGATCCCGTTCCTTCTGCTTTCCGCCGCCGCCGGCTTCGCGACGCTTCGCGCGCAGCGGCTGGGCGGCGCGACGGAATCCCTCGCGGTGCCGTTTGCCTTGCGTCTGGAAAATGCCGCGATCGGAAGCGTGCGGTACCTCGGAAAGATCTTCTGGCCCTCGCATCTCGCCGTCCTGTATCCGCATCCGGCAGCGGGGTTCGGATGGAAGACCGCGGCCGCGGTTCTTCTCCTCGCGGCGATCTCCGCCGGAGCCATCGTCCTGCGGCGGGAGCGGCCCTGGCTGCTCGCCGGCTGGCTCTGGTACCTGATCGCGCTCCTGCCGGTCATCGGGCTCGTGCAGGTCGGCTGGCAGTCGATCGCGGATCGTTACACGTACCTGCCATCGCTCGGAATCTTCGCGGCGCTCGTCTTCGAGGCGGCGGACCGGGCGCGCGGACGCGTTCCCGGACGCGCGCTCGCCGCGGCAACGGTCGCTCTCTGCGCGGCGCTGTCGTTCGTGACCTGGCGTCAGGTCTCCACGTGGCGCGACTCTCTGACCCTCTACCAGCACGCCGTCCAGGTGACCGGGCCGAACGAGACGATGCAGATCGATCTCGGCAATGAGCTCGCCCGCCGCGGGCGCACCGAAGAGGCCCGCCGCCATTTCGCCGAGGCCCTCCGCATCGAGCCGGGATCGAAAGACGCTCTCTACGGGCTCGGAACGCTCGCCTTAAACGACGGGCAGCCGGCTGCGGCCCGCGAGAAGTTTCAGGAGGCCGTGCGGCTGCACCCGAAGTTTGCCGAGGGAGAAATCCAGACGGCCGTTTCGTTTCTGCGGGAGAACCGCCCGGAGGACGCGGCCCCCCACGCCCGGCGGGCCCTCGCGATCCGGCCCGGCATGCCCGAAGCCCGCTACGTGCTCGGAAGCGCCCTCGACGCGCAGGGGCACGCCGAGGAAGCCCGGACGGAGTACGAGCGGGCGATCGCCGCGCGGCCGGGGTATGCCGAAGCGCATGAAAACCTGGGAGAGCTGCTGGCCGCCGGCGGCCAGACCGCGGCGGCGATTGCGCACTTCGAGGCCGCGCAGCGCGCGAACCCCGATTTCGTCGAAGCCCGCCAGAGTCTGGAAGCCGCGCTGCGAATACCACGCTAGCACCGACGATCTTGCTTCTACCCCGATCCCGCTGCGACGCGTCGAGCGGCATGGCATACGAAAAAACCGTTCCCGGGCAAGGCATCGCTTCTCTCGTCTGATAAAGCACTTGCCGGCCCGGCCCACCCGCTTTTCGGGAGTCGTTTGCCTCGAAGGTCTCATCGAGACAGACGGAGTGGTTCATGACATAGCCGTCGTTCGCAGTGGCGGACCCGAACTCGACCGGCCGCTGTGGACGCGGTCCGGCAATGGCGGTACGCACCGGGCAGAAAGGCCGGGGTCGACTTTCCGGTGCCGGTCAGCATTTCGATTCGATTCGAACGAAGCTGACCGCTCGCGGGCAAGAGACTGTGACGGATTGATCGGAAACGGAATCGCGCCGACGGGACTTTCACCGTCAATCGAGCGCGCAGCCCGATTAACCGCGCTGCGTACTTTGTCGGGGGACCGGAGGATGTAAGAGTCGGTCACGGCGTCGTCCGAGTGGCCGAGGAGCGTCCTGGCCACGGCGTGCGATGGGACGACTTCCACCCGCGTTGCGGTGAATCGCGCCTATCCGAACGGATAGTCCATCGGACTCTTCGGATAGCGGCCGACGACCAGGACCCGCCGGCGCGAAGCCTTATCGCGGCATCGATCTGTTCGCGACAAACGACTTCAAAAGACTCGCAGCGACCGATCGGAACTGGTCACGACGCGGCACTCCGCTTGCGCTTTATCCGTTCGATTCTCCGGAGGAAGCAATTGCAACTTAATGCGGTAGCCGCCGTTATCGCCGTCAAGTGTTGGAGAAACGCACCTCGATACGAAAGAAGGAGTCACCTCATGCACAAGCGAATTCTGATCCTCGCAGTCGTCATGGCGACGACGACGTTCGTCGATTCGGCGGTGGCGGAGATGCCCCATGGCGACCTCCACGACAAGCGAGTCACTGTCATGACGCGGAATCTCTATCTCGGCGCCGATCTGACCCCGGCTATCGGGGCGATCCTGAGCGGCGATCCCAACGAGGTTCCGCCAGCGGTCTCGAAAGTCTGGGCCAATGTCGTGGCGACGGACTTCCCGACGCGCGCTAAGACCCTTTCCGATCCTTCCTGTGCCCTGTGCGACTATTCCCCCCGGGCGTCCGGGCTCCGGATTTCGACCACGAGGCAGGGATTTGATCGGGCTCGCCGCGAGGAATTCGAGCGCGGGGGAGCGGCGCGACCGGATACGAGGCCCGGCACGGGCTGCAACAGAGCGAAAGGCGACGTCGACGGCGATTCTCGCCTGGGTGCTGATCGTCTTTCCTGAGGGCCTGCTCCGACTACACGAGACGAGCCCTCCTGGTTGAGCCTGTTGCTTGGCTTCCCTGGTGGCGCTGGCCGCCGTCATAGGAGTGGTCGCGCTGCGGACACGCCGGCATCTCGCCCCCTGACCGAATCGAAGAGTCGGGGCAAAAAACAGGTCTGACCGGGCTTGATGGTGCGAGAGGAGGGATTTGAACCCTCACGGGTTGCCCCACGGGATCCTAAGTCCCGCGCGTCTGCCAGTTCCGCCACTCTCGCGAGCCTGGAAATCGTACGCGGACACGCCTCCACTCTCAATGGTTTCGCGCATGGAGGCGAAACCCGCTCCCTGCGTGCGGGGCCTCCAGGCGATCCGGCCGCCGAATGAGCACGCGGCGGCGAAGCTCTCGAATACCGGCTTTGGACCCGCACGGACCAAGGCTCGACGTCCTGTCCTGAAGCCAGGGGACGTTGTGGCGGCCCTTTTGCAGACCAATTCCTGTTTCTCAGAAAAAGAGGCAAGTGCTCAACGACGAAGGGTCCCCCCGCAAGCGCGTTCTCGTTGTCGAAGACGATCCGGCGCAGCGCGAAGCCGTGTGCGCCCTCCTGGAGCTCGAGGGCTTCGACTGGGCCGCCGCGGGCAACGGCCGCGAGGCGCTCGACCTCCTTCACCGGGAGACCGCGCCCGACCTCGTGCTCCTCGATCTGTCGATGCCCGTGATGGACGGATGGGAGTTTCGCGTCGCACAGCTGGCGGACGTGTATTTCTGCGGGATTCCCGTCGTGATCCTGTCCGCGGACCGCCCGAGCGAGCACGAACACCTGCTTCACCCGGAAGGTTTCCTCCGAAAGCCCGTCAACTGCGCCCTCCTGATGGAGGCCGTCCGACGATTCTGCGGACCCGCTTCGCGCCTGCCCGAATCCTGAACGCACCTCCCCGTTTCGTCGTTTCGCGGGTTGTGAGACAACGGGCCGAACGCAGATCCGCTTGGCCTCCCTCCATCTCCGCGAGAACGAGAGCCT
>JBBQDF010000218.1:0-5387 GCA_038319475.1 Thermoanaerobaculia bacterium | reverse complement strand
CACCGGTTCGCGGAAATGGCGGCGGCCGCCGGAGTCTCCGCCCGATACGTCGAGGCGGACGCGCATCTCGGCTACTACCAGGACGAGAAGATCTCGAAGCGGTTGACGCAGGACGTGATCGGTCCCGCGCGGGCCGCCGGCGCGCGGAAAATCTGGATCGTCGGGATCTCCATGGGCGGGCTCGGAGGTCTTTTGATGGCACGCGAAGACCCCGGGGTGGCCGGGGTCCTCGCGCTCGCGCCGTTTCTAGGCGATACGGAGCCCGGACTCGTGGCGAGCGCCGGCGGGCTCGACGCGTGGAAGCCGGGCGGCAAGCGCGCGGTCGCGGACTGGGAGCGGGAACTCTGGGGCTGGCTCAAAAAATACGCCGCGGAAGGCGCGGTCCGGCCACCGGTCTTTCTGGGCTTCGGACTCTCCGACGACTTCGCCCCCGCCGACCGGCTCTTCGGCGACGCGCTTCCGCCCGGCCGGGTCTTCACCGCGAAGGGCGCGCATGCCTGGAGCGCCTGGACGGCGTTGTGGCGGCAGTTTCTCGCGGGAGGGTTCCTCCAGAGGGAGTGCGGGAACTGAGCGAGCTCGCGCTGTCGGGACGAGTGGCTCTCGTCACCGGGGGAACGGGGGCGCTCGGCGGCGCCATCGTGGCCGCTCTCCTGGCCGAGGGAGCGCGAGTCTCCGTCGCGTACCGGAAAGCGGGGGAGCTCGAGCGGTTGCGCGACGAACGCTCCGTCGCGGCGCCGAGCGATGCGCTGTCGGGGGCCATGCTCGACGTAACGGACGAAGCCGCGGTCGCCGCCTGGGCGCAATCGGTCTCGCGCGACTGCGGCCGCCTCGACATCCTCGTGAATGCCGCGGGCGCGTTCGCCGGCGGAACTCCCGTTCACGAGACCCCCTGGGCGATCTGGCAGCAGCAGCTCGACACGAACCTGAAGACCGCAGTGCTCGCCTCGCGCGCGGTGGTTCCGGCGATGATCGTCTCGGGAGGCGGCTCGATCGTCAACGTGTCCAGCCGCCCCGCGGAGGGCTCGGGGAAGGGCGTCGGGGCCTACGCCGCGTCCAAGCGGGCGATACTCCAGCTCACGGAGACCATGGCGGCGGAGCTCCTCGATCTGCGGATTACGGTCAACGCGATCCTCCCCTCCACGATCGACACGCCCGCGAACCGGCGCGCGATGCCGGCGGCGGATTTCTCGAAGTGGGTCTCCCCCGACGAGATCGCGCGCGTCGTGATTTTCCTGTCCGGGCGCGACGCGCGGATCGTCAGCGGCGCGCACCTCCCCGTCTACGGGAATGCCTGAGGCGGAGGAGGCGGGGGCGGAGCCGTCGGCATTCCTCCCATGGGGCGCGCCCGGTCGATCGGCCACGGATTCAGCGCGAGGTACCAGAGCACGACCAGGTTGACGAACGGGACGTACATCAGAAGGCTCAATGGACCCGGGAACCCGAGACGCTCGGCGATTCGCCAGAACGGATAACCAACGACCGCGAGAACGAAGAACGCGAAGAGGCAGCTCGCAAGACCGGAAATCATGATTCCTCTCCTTCAGGAGCGCTTCTATCGCCCCGCGGGCCGCGCGACGACCGGCTCCCAGGGCGCGGCATCGGGGCCGAAGTTCTTCACGAGATACCCGACGAGCTCCTCGCGGCGGGCGGCGGGAAGATCTGCCCCCCACGCCATCATCTTCGTGACTTCCGCGCTCCACTGCTTTTCCGTCAGCCGCTGCTGGGCAACGAGGTCGACGGAGTGGCAGGCGAGGCAGGCCTGGTCGGCGAGGGGCTTTGCCGACCCCGGGGGAAACTCCGCGAGCTTCGTCCCCAGAAGCGGCAGGCGCGAATCAAACTGAGGGGCCGCCGCGACCGGTCTCGCCCGCGAGGTTCTCGCGGGAGCCTTCCTTTTTCTCGCCCGCCGCGCCGACGCGCCCGACGGGCACACGAGAAGAGCGGCCAGGGCAGCTACGAAAACCGGAAGCGCGCCAGCCCGTCTCATGCGTCGACCTCGATCGCGGCCGAGTGCCATCCGTTGTGCAGGTACCCGCTCGGATTCCAGGGCGCTTCCTTCGGCTGAACCGCGCCCGCGCTGTCGGTCGCGCGCACGCGAAGCGTCCGCCGGCCGGCAGCGGAAGGGCTCCAACGGAACGACCAGAGCCGCCACGCCCACGAATCGTGCTGCGGGTCGAGGTCGGCCGGCTGCCAGGTCTGCCCATCATCCTCCGTGACCTCGACGCGCGCGATGTCCGGCGCCCCGGAGAAGGCGAACCCGCGGATGAGAACCGCCGCGCCGACCCGGACGCGCGCCGGAGCTTCTGTGACGTTCGACTTCACGAAGAGGTCCGTCACCGGCCGCATGTCAGCCGGCGGGATCATCACTCCCGGGGCGCCGAGCTCCTTCGGATAGCGGTATGCGGTCTCCATGTAGAAGCCCTTCTGAGGCTCGGGGTGAACGGAGAGCCGCTCGACCCACTTCATCCAGTGATCGCCGGCCCAGCCCGGAACGACCAGCCGCGCCGGCCCGCCGTGAAGCGCCGGGAGAGGCTCGCCGTTCATCTCGTCAGCCAGGATCGCGTCCGCGAGGACCTTTTCGATCTCGACGCTGCGGTGAAACGGGGGGACGCGCACGGGAGGCCTGTCGCTGCCGAACGCGTGCAGGTGCCGGGCGGCTGCCTTCATCCCCGCGCGGTCGAGAAGATCGCGGAGACGCACACCGCCCCAGCGTGCGTTTCCCACGGCGCCGTACTTCCACTGCACGCCGGGGATCGGGGGCGCAAAGAGGCCGCGCCCGTTGCCCGCGCACTGGAGAACGCACGTCACCGTGGTTCGCGGGAGCCTCTTCAGGTCGAGCGCGGTGAGCCGCAGGGGGCGCTCCACCTCGCCGTCCACCGTCAGCGTCCATCCTTTGTGCCCGGAGTACTGGGGAGTCCAGTGGTGGCGGACGAAAAAGAGCTCGGTCGGCGTCAGGTACGTCGTCAGAGCGTCCAGGGGTGTCTCCGCGTCCAGAGGGTAGCCGTTTCGCTGCAGCAGGCGGCGGCGGGCGACCGGAATCCCGTCGGTGAGCGCCGGCAACGCCATGGCCGGGACGAGTGCGGCGGCGCCCAGAGCGAGGAACCGGCGGCGGTCGATCGACAGGTCCGGGACGGTCAAACTCCTCTGCTCCTCTGCATCCTCTGCATCCTCTGCCTGGACCTCCGGAGTTTACCCAAAGACCGCTACGACGGGGGCGTGATCGCTCGTCCCCGTCTCGCGCCGGACGACGCATTCCGTGACTTTTTTCGCGAGCGGCGTGCTCGCGAGGACGTAGTCGAGTCTCCACCCGATGTTGCGCTGGCGCATGTTGCGCCAGGGCGCCCACCACGTGAAGAGCCCTTCGTTCTCGGGCTCCCGCGCCCGACCGACGTCGACGAGCCCCTGCGCGAGGATGTCCTCGAACAGTGCGCGCTCCTCCGGGAGCTGCCCGATGACGGGCCGGCGCTCCTTCGGGTGCACGTCGATGTCGGCGCGGGCGACGTTCAAATCGCCGCAGAGGACGAGCGGCTCGCCGCGCGCTTTCGCGGCCGCGGCGTACCGCTCCATTGAGTTTAAAAATCGCATCTTCGCCGCGAAGTCCTTGCCGCCGTTGGGAACGTAGATCGAGGCGACCGTCAGCCCCGGGAGACGCGCCGTGACGATGCGATTCTCATGGTCGAACTCGGGATGAACGAAACCCGGCTTCTCCGGGAACCGGTCCTTCGAAATGTGAAGGCCGACGCCGGAGTAGCCGCCCGCGCCGTGCCAGTAGCACCAGTAACCCTCCATCTCGCAGAGCGCCGCGGGCACCTGCCCCGACGACGCCTTGATTTCCTGGAGGCAGACCACGTCCGGCCGCTCCTCTGCGACCCAGTCGGCAAACTGCGCCTGCCGGGCGCGGATCCCGTTGACGTTCCACGTGGCGATCTTCATTCCGGCGGCAGCTTCAGCGCGTCCAGACGTTGCCGCACGTCCTGCCTCGCCGACAGGAGCGCGCGTCGGCGCGCCTCCTGATTCGTCCTCGCGAGCTGGTCCTCGATCCGGGCGAGCGAAAGCTCCAGGGAATGCGCCTCCGCCCGTTGCTCCGCGTCGCGCCGAGCGCCGCGGTCGGGGGCGCGCCGCGCCTCCCGAGCGTGCTCCTTTTCCGCTTCGAGATCCTCCTCGCTCCGACCCCAGCCCCGAGCCATCGGCGCAGCATAGTGGAGGGGCGGGAAACGGGAAACGGGAAACGGGAAACGGGAAACGATAACCGGAACTACCTCGTTGTTTCTTTTACGAACTCCGCGGCCTGCTGGACGCCCTCCTCGAGGTTCTGTGCGAGCGTGCGGCCCGAACGCACCCGAGGTTTCCACGAGTGGTCGCCATCCTCGATCCAGGAGACCCGAACCGCCTCCGAAAGCGCATACCCCGCCACCTCGTCGGGAACCCCGAAGGGATCCCGCGTCCCCTGGAGGATGAGCGCGGGAGTTCGCAGAGATTCGAGGTGGCGCGTTCGCAGGCGGTCCTGCCGGCCGGGTGGATGAAACGGATATCCGAGGCACAGAAGGCCGCGGGCCCCGACCTCGTCGGCGACGAGGCTCGCGATCCGGCCCCCCAGAGACTTCCCCCCGATCACGAGCGCCGGCCCTCCGCCGAGACGCTCGATCGCCGCGCGCCAGGCTTCCCTGAGCGCCGGCTCGCGGTCGGGCGCCCCGCCGCGCCCGGTTTCGCGCCGGGCGCGCATGTAGGGAAATTCGAACCGCGCGACGCGCAGCCCGCGGGCGGCGAGCCCCCGCGCGAAGTCGTTCAAGAACGGCGAATCCATCGAACCGCCGGCGCCGTGCGCGAGCACGACGATCGCGGCGCCTTCCGGGCCGTCGAAGAGAAACTCGGGAGCCATCATTCCCGGCTCAATAGTCTTTGAGAACCCTCGAAACTCCGGCGCGCTGATCCGCGGAAAGCGCGATGCAGCGGTCCACGGACTCGAGCGTCTGGGCGAGCGGCCGGGCAGCGCCCTCGATCTTTCCCGCGCGCGTCGAAAAGAAGCCGCGGACGTCCTCCCGGTGAGCGGGGTCGCAGAAATTGGCGCCCGCGCGGGGCAGCAGGGGCAGATATTCGCGGGGAAGCCGCGCCGCGACTGCGTCATAGTTCGCTTTGAAGAACTGCCACGAGGCCTCGCGCGTCTCGGAATGCCAGAGCGCCCGCCAGAGAATCGTGATCGATTCGCGCGAGTCGAGCGCCGGGTCGAGAAGAAGTTCCAGGGCCCGCCGGTTCAGATCCTTCTCACAAAAATCCCCGAGTGCCGTGAAGATCCGGTCCCGGTCCCGATGATCCGTCGAGCGCCGCGCCTCGGAGAGAAGCCCATCGAATAAGGCGGCGTCCCCGTCGCGCGCCGCGACCGAGAGGACGGA
>JBBQDF010000217.1:0-5398 GCA_038319475.1 Thermoanaerobaculia bacterium | reverse complement strand
GGGGCGACACGGGAGGACTCTCGGACTCTTCGCGACCGCTATCGCGCGGCGGCGAAGCTCGTCATCCGGCGGCCCGCCGCGCGCCGTCCGGTTCTCCAGGAGATCGACCGGTCTTTCTCGGAGCTGGAAGCGCTCGCCGGTGCGCCGCGTTTTCTGCGCGAGCTGTCCGCCTCCGGAGTCGACCACGTCCTCGTTCGCGGTGAGCGGCTTGCGGCTCTGATCTTCGCGGCGGCGCTCTCTGAGCGCGGCGTCCGCGCCGAGTACGTCGACGCGGTCGGCCTCGTCGCCACCGACGGCCGCGCCGGTCAGGCCTTTCCCGATCTGAACGCGACGGACCGCCAGGTCAGGGCACGACTGTGGCCGCTTCTCGCGGCGGGAACGGTTCCGGTGGTCCCGGGCTTCGTGGGCACGGCGCCGGACGGGCGGCCGGTCACACTCGGGCGCGGCGGCTCGGACCTGACCGCCACCCTTCTCGGGCGCGCCCTCTCCGCGCGCGCCGTCGTGCTCTGGAAGGACGTCCCCGGGTTTCTGACGGCGGACCCGAGGGTGGTTTCGGGCGCGCGCGTGATCCCGCAGTTGAACGTGCGGGAAGCGGCGGAGCTCGCCTATTACGGCGCGCGCGTCCTCCAGCCCCGCGCGCTCATCCCCCTCGCAGGCCGCCGCGTACCCGTTTTTGTGCGCCCCTTCGCGGACCCCGAGCGCGCGGGCACCGAGATCTCCCGACGCCGCACCCTCGCCGGTTACCCCGTCAAGGCGATTTCCGCCATGCCGGCCCAGGCGCTCGTCACCGTCACCGGCAACGGCATGCTCGGCGTGCCCGGGATCGCCGCCCGCACCTTCGGGGCCCTTCAGGCGGAAGGCATCTCCGTCTCGCTGATCTCCCAGGCGTCTTCGGAGCATTCGATCTGTCTCTCCGTTCCCGCTGAGCATGCGGAGCGCGCGCGGCGCAGCCTCGACGCCGCGTTTTCCGGCGAGCTCGATCGCGGAGAGCTCGAACGGGTGGACGTCTCGCTCGATCTCGTGACGATTTCCGTCGTTGGTCTGGGAATGGCAGGCACGCCGGGGATCGCAGCGCGCGTCTTCTCTCCTCTGGCGCGCGCCGGCATCAACGTCGTGGCAATTGCGCAGGGCTCCTCCGAGCTGAACATCTCTTTCGTGGTGTCCTCGGCGCAGGCGGCGCAAGCGCAGCGGCGAATCCATGACGCGTTTCAGCTCTCGAAGATCGGAGGCGGCGCCGCCGCCGAAGACGTTCGCGCCGACGTCGTTCTCCTCGGGTTCGGGCAGGTCGGCCGCACGCTGGCGCGGCTCGTCGTCACCCGCCGGAAGCGGCTCCGCTTAGTCGGCGTCATCGACCGGGGCGGCCTCGCCTTCCGGCCGGAGGGTTTTTCCGCGCGCTCGCTCTCGCGTCTGGTCGCCGCGAAGGAGAGGTCCGGTTCCGTGGCGGAGGGGGGCGCCCCGGGCTCCGCCGGGGACGCCCTGGCCGCGCTTTCCGAGCACGCGCTTTCCCGGCCCATCCTGGTGGATGTGACGGCGGAGAACACGTCGCGGCTGCTCGAGCAGGCGGCGGGCGCCGGGTTCGACCTCGTGCTCGCGAACAAGCGTCCTCTCGCCGGACGGCGCGCAGACGCGCGAGCCGTCGAAGCCGCCGTGGAAACGAACGGCCGCAAAATGCGCTTCGAAGCGACGGTCGGAGCGGGCCTGCCGGTCCTGGACACGTATCGCAAGCTGATCGAGTCGGGCGACCGCGTGCTGAAGATCGAAGGCTGCCTCTCGGGGACCCTCGGGTTCCTCTTGACCGAGGTGGAAAGGGGCCGCCCGTTCTCCGAGACGCTGGAGCTCGCGGTGCGCCGCGGGTACGCCGAGCCGGATCCGAGGGAGGATCTCTCGGGCGCCGACGTCGGCAGAAAGGCCCTCATCCTGGGACGCCTGCTCGGGTTCGCGGGAGAGCCGGAAGCGGTGCCGGTGGAAAACCTGGTCCCTCAACGCGCGCGTCGGCTCCCGCTGCGCGGCTTCCTGTCGGACCTGCGCTCCCTGGATGCCGGTTGGGAGCGGCGCGTCGCCGCCGCACGAGCGCGGGGGAGAGCGCTGCGGTACGTCGCGACCGTAACGCGGCGGCGCATCCGCGTCGGCCTCCTCGAGGTCGCGCCGGGGGAGCCGTTCGCGAGCCTCGCCGGAACCGACAACCAGGTGGCGTTCACGACGACGCACTATCGGTCCAACCCCCTGATCATCCAGGGTCCCGGCGCGGGGCTCGACGTGACGGCGGGCGGCATTTTCAACGACGTCGCGATACTGGCGGGAGCATGACGGTCCGCGCCTTCGCTCCCGCGACGGTTGCGAACCTGGGGCCGGGTCTCGATATCCTGGGACTGGCGCTCTCCGGAAACGGGGACGTGGTCTCGGCGTCCCTGGCGGCGGGAGGGCGGCTCGTCCTCCGGTCCGCCGGGCATCCGGAGCTCCCCTCCGACCCCGAGCGGAACACGGCCGGTGTCGCGGCGGCCGCGGTACGGAAAAAGGCCGGCGCTTCTTCGACCGGGATCGCGCTCGAATTGATCAAGGGCCTGCCTCTCTCCGGGGGCCAGGGCGGCAGCGCCGCGTCGGCGGTCGCCGCGGCATTCGCGGTCAACGCGCTTCTCGGATCTCCTCTATCCCGCGGCGAGCTCTTCGAGCCGTGCCTCGAGGCGGAGGAGGCGGTCTCGGGCCGCCATGCGGACAACGTGGGCCCGGCCCTGTTCGGCGGCGTGGTCCTGATCCGCTCGATCGACCCGCCGGACGTGGTTTCGCTGCGGTTCCCCCCCGGGCTCTTCGTCGTTCTCGCGGAGCCCGACCAGCGCCTCTCGACCGGCGAGGCCCGCCTGCGACTGCCCGCCGCGGTGAGCCGTGAAATCGCGGTCGCGCAGGCGGGCAACGTCGGAGCGCTCGTCGCGGCGCTGTCCGCCGGAGACTTCCCGCTGCTGCGCCGATCCGTCGAGGATCGGATCGCGGAGCCCGCCCGGGCCGCTCTCCTGCCCGGCTTTCTGGAAGCGAAGGCAGCGGCCCTGGGCGCCGGCGCGTTCGGCTGCTCGATCTCCGGCAGCGGGCCGGCCGCTTTCGCGTTCGCCCGGGGAGCGGAGGACGGAGAGCGGATCGCGGCGGCGATGCGCGAGGCGTACGGCGCGCGCGGCGTCGCCGCCCGGACCCGGGTCGCGTCCATCGACGTCGACGGGGCGAGGCTCCTCCCGGGCGAAGCGCCGTGAGCGGGAAGTCGGGCGGCCTGAGCTGGCAGTTCTGCCCGGGCGAGGGTCGCGAGCTCGAAATCCTGTATCCAAGGCCCCGCTGTTCCTCCTGCGGCGGGCTGCTCGAGGTGCGCCACGCTCCTCCCGGGGCGCGCGGCCGGGAGCTCGCGGATCTCTTCGCGACCCGCTCCCGGGCGCGCCTCGGCGTCGATGCCTCCGGCGTGTGGCGGTATCGCGAACTGGTGATGCCCGGGCCCGCGTCCGACGTCATTTCCCACCCGGAAGGAAACACGCCGCTGCTCTCGAGCTCTGCGATCTCACGCTGGGCCGGTGCGACCGAGCTCTCCATCAAGCACGAGGGGCACAACCCGACGGGCTCCTTCAAAGACCGCGGGATGACGGTCGGGATCACGGCGGCGCGCCGCATCGGCGCCACCGCGGTCGCGTGCGCCTCCACGGGAAACACCTCGGCGTCGCTCGCCGCGTATGCCGCGCTTGCCGGAATTCCGGCGCTGGTTTTCGTCCCGGCGGGGCAGGTGTCGACCGGCAAGCTCGCGCAGACGATGGCGTATGGCGCGCGGACCCTGGTCGTCCGGGGAGACTTCGACGCGTGTCTCGCCCTGGCAGTCGAGGCGAGCGAGAAACTCGGCGTGTATCTCTTGAACTCCGTGAACCCGTTTCGGCTCGAAGGCCAGAAGACGATCGTCTTCGAAGCGCTCGAACAGCTCTCGTGGGAGCCGCCCGATTGGATCGTTCTTCCCGCCGGCAACCTCGGCAACACGTCCGCATTCGGAAAGGCGCTACTGGAAGCGCGGGAGCTCGGGCTCATCGACCGCGTGCCGCGGCTCGCCGCGGTGCAGGCCGCGGGCGCGAACCCCTTCGCGCGCAGCTTCCGCGACGGCTTCGCGGCGACCCATCCCGTCAAGGCGGACACCCTGGCGACCGCCATCCGCATCGGCGACCCGGCGTCGCACGAGCGGGGGGTCCGGGCAATCCGATCGACGGGAGGCGTCGTCACGGACGTCACCGACGCCGACATCCTGGAAGCGAAGGCGGTCGTCGACGCCGCGGGAATCGGTTGCGAGCCCGCGAGCGCCGCCTCCATCGCGGGCACCCGGCGACTGCTCCACGAAGGCGTGATTTCGCCGGACGAGAGCGTTCTGGCGGTCCTGACGGGCCACATCCTGAAAGACCCCGGCGTGATTCTCACCTACCACCAGGAGACGGATCCTTCTCCTTCGCTGGCGAACCGGCCGGTGGAGATCGAACCGTCGCTCGCGGACGTCGAGCGAGCACTGAGGAAAGGCGAGAGCTGAGAGTTGGTGTTGAGTGTTGAGAGTTGAGGGTTCCGAGGGACGTTCCTTTCCACCCTCAAAAGAACGCTCGTCGCCGAACGCCGAACGCTCGACCCTCTTATCTCTTAAGATCCACGCGTGACACACGCAAAGGCTTTCCGGATCGCCCTGGTTCAGATGGCGTGCGGCCCGGATCCGGACGAGAACCTCGAACGGGGGGCGCTGAAGGTGGAGGAGGCCGCGCGGCAGGGCGCCGCGGTGGTGTGCCTTCCGGAGCTTTTCCGCTCGCAGTACTTCTGCCAGAAAGAGGACGCGGCGACGTTCGACCTGGCCGAGGCGCTTCCGGGGCCGACGACCGCGAGGCTCTCCGAGGCGGCGCGGCGGGGCGGAGTGGCGATCGTCGCGCCCGTCTTCGAGAGGCGCGCCGCGGGGATTTACCACAACAGCGCGGCGGTCATCGCGTCCGACGGGCGGATCGCCGGCGTGTACCGGAAAATGCACATTCCCGACGACCCGGCTTACTACGAGAAGTTCTACTTCACGCCGGGCGACCTCGGGTTTCCCGCGTTCGACGTCGGGCCGGGAAGGATCTCCACCCTGATCTGCTGGGACCAGTGGTATCCCGAGGGCGCGCGCATGGCGGCCCTGCAGGGGGCCGACGTGCTGTTCTATCCGACCGCCATCGGCTGGCATCCGCACGAGAAGAAGGAGCATGGCGCGGCGCAGCTCGACGCCTGGCGCACCGTTCAGCGCGGACACGCGATCGCGAACGGACTGTACGTCGGCGCGGCGAACCGCGTGGGCCATGAGGTGCCGGAGGGCGGCGGTGCAGGCATCGAATTCTGGGGGAACTCGTTCATCGCCGATCCCCAGGGTGTGATCCTGGCG
>JBBQDF010000216.1:0-5434 GCA_038319475.1 Thermoanaerobaculia bacterium | reverse complement strand
CGTTGATCAGGCGCGTCTCGGAAGTGCGCTCCCACTTCTCGCCGAGGTCCTTCGATTCGTAGAGGATCCCCTTCTTCGCGTGGATCAGGGCGTACACGTGATCGCCGTTCGTCGGCGCGATCGCGAGCGTGACCCGACCGAGCGTCCCCTCGGGCATGTCTCTTTCCAGGCGCCGCCAGTTCGACCCGCCGTCGGTCGACTTCCAGATGCCCGACCCCGGCCCGCCGCCGACGAACTCCCACGGATACCGGCGGAACTGCCACGTGCCGGCGAGGAGAACCGTCGGGCTGTTGGGCTGCATGACGAGGTCGGACGCGCCCGTCTGATCATCGACGTACAGGACCTTCTTCCAGGTCGCGCCGCCGTCGGTCGAGCGGTACACGCCGCGCGTCGCGGAAGGCTTCCAGATGTTGCCGAGCACCGCCACAAAGACCCGGTTGGGATCGTGCGGATCGATCAGCACGCGCGAAATTGCGCCGGCGTCTCCCAGTCCCATGAACCGCCAGGACGCGCCCGCGTCGGGGGAGAAATAGACGCCGTGCCCGTCGATGACGTTGTTGCGCGGATTCGCTTCGCCGGTGCCGACCCAGATCAGGTTCGGATTGGTCGGCGAAATCGCGATCGCCCCGATCGACGGCGGATACTTCTCGAAGATCGCCTTCCACGACCCGCCGGAGTCCACAGTCTTGAAGATGCCGCCGGAAGCTGAGCCCAGGTAAATGACGTTCGGGTTGCCGGGGATGGAAGCAATGGCGGTGATGCGCCCGCCGCCCGACGCCGGACCGATGTTGCGGAACCGAAACCCGCGAGGTTGCCCGGGCGCGGGCTCCTCGTCGGCGCCGGCGGGGCGCTCCATCCCGGCGCGAGGCTCATCCCCTCTCTGAGCGGCCTGCGGCGTAGGACTGGGCGAGGGTGTCTGAGGCAGAACGACAACTGCCGCCGCGATCGCCGCGGTGGAAGCAAGCAGGGTCCGTGCGATGTTCATATCTCTCCTCTATCGAACGTCTGGCTCGGGATTATTTCGTGCGGGCGCGCCGGTCACAAGAGGCCGGGGACGCGACGAAAATCCCCTCCGCTGCTCGGCCGACGTCCTAATCACACCCCAGCGCAAAACCCAGGGCCGAGCAGACCTCCCGCATCCGCCGGGCGCTCAACTGCGCGAGCCGCCTCCCGAGCGCGTCCCGCCGGACGGTAATCACGTTGTGAAGGTTCGCGACGCACGGGTGGCGCATCCCGTCCTCGACCCCCAGAACGACCTCGGAAGGCACTCGACGGACTGTCGAGGTAATCGGCGCGATGGTGACGCGTGAAAGATAGGGGATCGCGCTCGAGCGAGTGAGAACCAGAACGGGCCGCTCCTTGTCGGGCGGATCGAACCGGAACAGCCGCACCTCGCCGCGCTCTATTCCTCCGGCCAATCCGCCACCTCGTCCCAGCGCTCCGGCTGATCGAGAAAGTCGGGATGACGAACGTACCCTTCGCGATCGAGTCGTTCCTGTTCGGCCAGGCGGAGCTTCGTCAGGTGCGCCCGAAGCGCTTCTCGCATCAGGGCCGAGCGGTTGGTCTTGAGTTTCCGCACCGCCCGATCGGCGGCCTCGAGAAGGGCAGCGTCAAGGACTACCTGGATCGTTTCCATGATGTGGAGTCTAATCCACAGTCAACTCCACGTGCCGGCGCGGATTCGGATCCGCCACTGCGCCCCTCCTCCTTTACGAAAGTAGGGGTAAGTCTGGCCTAGTAGTATATTGAAATAATATTTTTTAGAATATAATCGTCCGCATGAGCCGCCCCGGCGCCCTGCTCCGCCACGCCCGCAAAGTCGCCGGCCTCAGCCAGCACACCCTCTCCACCCGCGCCGGCGTCACCCAGGCCTCCATCTCTAGGATCGAGGACGGCAAGACATCCCCCAGATTCGACACTCTCGACCGCCTCCTGGAGGCCTGCGGCTTCTCCCTGGATCTCGCCCCGAGGCTCGGTGTGGGCGTCGATAGAACCGCAATGCGCGAGCTCCTTCGCCTGACACCCGCGGAGCGCGCACGACTGGCGGTGGAGGAAGCGCGCAACCTGGAGCGCATCGGGCGTTGACGCTTCGCCCCTTCGACCCGATCCGGGCTCTCCAAACGCTCGTCCGCCATCGCGTCCGCTTCGTGATCATCGGCGGCTTCGCCGGCCGCCTCTGGGGCTCGACCACGGTGACCAACGATCTGGACATCTGCTTTGCGACGGATCATCGGAACCTGCAGGCGCTCGCGGCGGCGCTAACGGAGCTCGAGGCGTCACTGCGAGGCGCACCCGAAGGATTGCCGTTCCGGCCGGACGCGGAGACGCTGTCGCGCGGAGATCACTTCACGTTGACCACGAACTCCGGCAACCTGAACGGTCTCGGCACTCCTGCCGGGTCGCGCGGCTTCTCCGACCTGATCGCGGGTTCGACCCCTATGAAACTCGATGAGGTCGAAGTCCCCGTCGCGTCGCTGGAGGACCTCATCCGATTGAAGCGAGCGGCGGGGCGGCCGAAGGATCTCGTCGAGGTGGAGATTCTTGGCGCGCTGAAAGAGGAGATCGAGCGGAACGACCGCGGATGACACCGAAACCAGGACCCCCTCTCCCGAGCTCTTTTCAGACTTGTGCTACATGGTGCTACATCGTGTAACATCGCCTCCATGGCGATCAAGGAGCGACGCGTCGGGGTGCGGGAGCTCCGTCAGAATCTCACAGTGTATTTGCGGAGAGTGCATGCGGGCGAGACCCTGGAGGTAACGGAACGCGGACAACCCGTGGCCCTTCTGACACCCGTACCGTCTAGATCGTCCGGGGTTCGACGCCTGGTTTCCGCGGGACGCGCCACGGCGCCCTCCGGGGAACTGCTGGATCTTGGCGCACCGCCGAAGAGCGGCAAAATCCGCCGTGGAGCGATGGCACGTGCTCTGGAGCGCGAGCGAGACGACCGCAGTTGACCGAGCTCCTTCTCTACCTCGACTCCTCAGCCATCCTCAAACTGGTCGTCGAAGAAGCGGAGTCGACGGCTCTCCTTTCGGTCGTCGAAACATTTCCCGGCCGCGTGTCGAGCGCTCTGGCCCGCGTCGAGGTTCTACGCGCCGTGAGGCGCGCCGGAGGCACGGCCGTCGAGGTGAGTCGCGCTTCAGGAGTGCTCGCCCGAATCGCCCTCATCTCCGTCGATGACGATGTGCTCACTCGCGCGGCCGAGCTCGAGCCGGGAGAGCTGAGATCCCTGGACGCGATCCATCTTGCAACGGCCCTCTCGCTGGGGAAGCAACTCGGCGCGCTCGCCACTTACGATCGTCGGATGTCAATATCCGCGAGGCGACTCCGCCTCGCTGTCATCTCCCCGGGTCAACGAGAGCGACGGTAAAAGTCGGCGAGCGCCGAGCCGCAAGGATTCAAGGGTGAGGCTGCCGCCGATTTCCGTCCGGTCTTTCGCGCCCCCGCCCCCGACGCATTGGCAAAGGGAGCGGGAGCTGCGCTTCCGGCAAACCGGTGGCTAAGCTCGCCCCGAGAGGAGTCTCCCGACCAGAGGGAGGGAGGAGCCTCTCGGGGCGGGAGCCGCAGCGAACGAAGGGAGCAGGCCGGCGGTCGAGGCCGCATCCGGCCGAGCCGCCGGCCGGTGCCGTTCGCCGCGCACGGCGAACGGCAGCTCCCGCAGTGAGCGAAGGCGACGTTTTAGATCCGCCGCAGGAACGCCTGCCTCGATGCCGTTTCCGCCACCGATACGGACAGCAACTCCCTCATCCTCCCGAAGAGCTGGAGAATGTCCGCACACCAGATGGAGGCGTTGTCGAATCCTCGCTCCTTCGAGAACCGGTGCGGCAGGTAACCGCCTCCGCAGGTGTCGCGCTCCGGGCAACCCGTGCAGGCCGACGGCAGAGGTATCCCCTCGAAGATCGAGCGTCCCTGGAGCTCGCTCGCGATGGCTATCCGCTCGAAGTCGTCCCGCAGCACCGACAGTCCGAGGGCGGCCGTGCCGTGCCCGCACACTCGCAGCACGTCCAGCCCTTCGATCGCACCATCCGCTTCGACGCACACGATGCCCATCGGCCCGTTGCCGAACTGGTCCCATCTGCTCGGACCGCCGAGCACGAGCTCGGCGATCTGCCGGAAGAGCGGGACATCCGTCTCGTTCCAGTCCCCGAGACACCACTTCTCGACGATCGGCATCAGGAAGTCCGCGACCGGCGTCGCCCGAGGATCCGCCACGGCGCTTCGCTTCGTCTCGTGCGTGTAGTCCGGCAGCAGGAAATTGATCCGCCGGATCTTGAGGCTTCGAAAGTACTCGTAGGTGCGCAGGCCGTCGCCGCTCAACGGGATGACCGACAGAATTTCCGGCGAAAGACCGGCATCGAGCAGCGCTCGCAGGCCCTCTTCCACGGCCGAGTGTGAGCCGCGCCCCTGGTGATCGACGCGGAATGCATCGTGAATCTCCGCGGGCCCATCCATGCTGACGCCGATCCGAATTCCTTCGTCCCGAAAGACCTCGATCCACTCCGCGTCGATCAACGTCCCGTTCGTCTGGATCGCAAAATGCGGGCTGGCCACACCTCGCAACCCGTCCCGCATCTCCCGACACCAGGCTTTGAGGCGCGCGGCTCCCGCGAGACAGGGTTCACCACCGTGAAAGACGATCTGCGCGACGGTTTGACCGGACGACTGGCAGAACCGCCGGATGCGCCCGACCGCGGCGGTAAAAACGGCCGCCGGCATGAGGCTCGGCCGCGACCGCCAGGTGCTGTCGCCCTTGTTGTAGATGTAGCAGTAAGAGCAGTTCAGGATGCAGCGCGACGCGACCTTGAGAATGAACTGCAGCGGCGATCCCGAAACGGCGATGCTCGGAGAGCCCGCGAGCCCGCCCTGAGGATCGGGCAACGCTGGTGAAACACGGGACCGCGCCGCCGGCCCCGCGCCTGGACCGCTGTTCTCGGGCGCGACCTGCGGCACGATCAGTAGATCAGTAGATCCGACACGGTTCTGATGGTGCGACCACCGCCAACGGCCCGACGGGGACCGTCAAACAGCGAGAGTCGCCGTCGCCTAGGAGTGAGTAGATCCCAGCTGCGCGGCCAGGCGCTCGGCCCGCTCCCGCGCCTCGCCCGACAAGGGAAGTTTCTCGGGCTCGACGGTCGTCTTGTTGTGTGCCCGGTTCGAGGAGGGCCGCTCCGCGACGAGCGACAGATCCACGCTCGCTTTCAGCGCGTCCGCAGATCCCTCGCGCGCCTCAGAGCCGTCACCCGAGTCCGTCAAAGATCCTGCACGCTCGATCATGTGCGCCTCCTTTAAATTGCCGGCGAATCTACTTCTTTTTCGAACCTCGGACAAACGCGACCCGACCGTCACGCCGCCGGCGACGACTTTGAAGAGCTCATCGGGCTCCTTCGATGAGAAACAGATGAGAGAAGGTCCTCGAGAAGACGTAGGCGTA
>JBBQDF010000215.1:0-5466 GCA_038319475.1 Thermoanaerobaculia bacterium | reverse complement strand
GGATCGAGTTTTATCGAGTGGCTCGAAGCCGCGGAGGGACCCGGAACCCTGAAGCGGCTCTGGAAACGCATGGCGTCGCGGCGGGGCGGCGGATTCTCCGCCGCATTTCGCGGAGTGTTCGGACGGTCGCCCCCGGATGTCTACGACCGTTTCCGCGCAGAGCTGACCGCGCGCGCTCTCGATCAGGAAAAACGGCTCCGGGTCCTCGGGCTCGTCGAAGGAGAGAAATGGCAGCGGCTCGATGGGGCCACCGCGGCGCCTCAGGTGAGCCCCGACGGAACGCGGCTCGTGGCGTGGAGGTCGCCCCGCCGGGGAGAGAGCCAGCTCGCCGTCTGGATGGTCGACCCGACTGCGAAGGAAATCGAGGCGCGGGAAAAACGCGCGGCTTCCGAGCGAACGCTCCTCGAGGACTCTAACGAGGTGCCGGAGAAGAGGGAGCTTCCGGAGCGGAGGCCCGCGCGCTGGACCCTGCCGCGCATCAACGGACGTTCTCCCGAAGACCCGCGCTGGATGCCGGACGGACGGCGCGTACTTTTCAGCCGCCGCGAACCGTCGCCCGACGGATCGCTCCATCGCGACCTCTTTCTGTGGGAGCCGGAGAGCGGCGGGGTCACTCGCGTGACACGGCTCGCCGACGTCTCCGACGCCGATCCCCGGGCCGATGGCCGCTCCGCGGTCGCGGTTCGGAATCGCTACGGCATTTCGGAGCTCGTCCGCGTCGAACTCTCCTCCGGACGGGTGACCGTTCTCGCCGCGCCGCCGGAAGGGGATCCGTGGCAGGTCTGGAGCCATCCCCGCGTTTCTCCCGACGGATCTTCGATGGCCGCGCTCCTCCATCGGGAAGGCCGCTGGCGGCTCACCGTGCTGCCGTCGGACGGGTCCTCGTCGCGTGAGGTCCCGCTCGAGGGTGATGTCTTCGGGGCGCCGGCCTGGTCCCCGGACGGCGCGTCGATCTACGCCGCGAGCGGCGCTTCGGGCGTCTGTGAGATCCTGTCCGCGGACACGCAGACCGGCCGGGCGGAGACGCTCACGCGCGTCACGGGCGGGGCCTTTTCCCCCGCCCCCGCTCCCGACGGGAAGACGATCTTCTTTCTCGACGTGACGGCGAAGGGGATCGATCTGCGCCGGCTGCCGCTTTCCGGGAGCGGTCCCGCCGGGGCGCCCGCTGCCGCGATCCCCTCGATTCTGCCTCCGCCGGCGGCGGAGTCCCGTCCAATCGCACTCTCGCCGGTCGGGGCGGCCCGGCCCTACAGCGCCGCCAGCACGTCGATCGTGCGGCCGTTCTCCTCTTTTACGGTGGGGCCGGACGGCGCCTCCTACCTCGCCGGTCTCCAGGGGAACGACGTGATCGGCCGGCTCGACTGGATCGCGGCGGCCGCTCTCGGAAACGCCCCCGGGCCGAGGGGCGCGACCGCGGCGGTCGCGTGGTCGGGCCTCCCGGTCGATCTGTCCCTCCAGCTCTTCTCGGCGCTCGAGCGGCCCGGGTCGCAGAGGCTCGTTGCGCGCCCGGAGCTCGACTCGGAGCGGCGCGGCGCCGCGCTCTCCGCTTCCTGGAAGGCCGTTCTTCCTTCCGTTCGGCTCCGCGCGCTAGCCTCCCTCTCGGCGGCGCGGCTCGAGGCGCTGGCCGAGCACGAGACGCTTCGACGCGTCACCGCCACGCTCGCCGCAGATGCGGACTGGCGGCGATTCCGGGGGAAGAGCGGATTTTCCGTGCGGATCTCGGGCGGCGCGCTGGCTGGCCGGACCGGCGGCGGCCCCTGGTCTGCGGGGTGGGGAGGGCTGCGTCTGTCCGGGGCCGCGGCCGGCGCCAGGCTCTCGCTCGATGCGCGGGGCGGAGGAATGGGCGGCGCTCCCTCGCGCTTCGATCTTTTCGCGGTGGGCGGAGCGCCGTCCACTCTGCTCCCTCCGGGTCCCGACGCAAACCGGATCGACAGTCCGGCCCTCCCGACCGCCGCGCAGATCGGCAGCCGGTTCGAGGGAGCGCGGCTCGAGCTCTCCGCGACCGGGTCGCCCCTGCTCTTTTACGCGGAGCGCTGGCGCGCGTGGACGCGGGACTCGCAGAAGCCGTCGCCAATCCGTGTCGAAGGTCTCGAGGTGCGTCTCGACAGGTTGATCCCGCTCGACCTTCCCGACTCGCTCTCACTTTACGCCGGGGCCGCCCGCTCTCGCAGCCGGGAGCCGAAGTTCGATTCGATCCGCGGTTACGCCGGGCTCATCTACCATCCCTGACAGCCGGCGGTGTCCATGCTGACGCCAGGCGGGACGGAAACCAGCGGTTGCGGCGGATCAGTCCCGTTAATCCTGGTAGTAACCGCGCGTCAGGACGGTCCCCTTCCTGCCGAGAAGGCGCACGCCGACCGTGTGGGCGCCCCGGGGACCCTCCGGCTTGCGGAAGACGAGCACGTAACGGCCGGCAATCGTGCGACGCACGCGCTCGAGGGCGGCGCCCGGAAAGATGTGCGTTTTCGCGTAGGTGCCGCCCGTCACATCCGAAATGTGCGACAGCGTTCCTTCGAGGGAGTGGTAGTCGGCGTTCGTCACGTCGAGCGAAAAGATGGTGATCCGCGCGCTCGCGAGAGCGGGGAGGGCCTCGGCGTAATCGATCCGGTCGCGCGGGTTCGGGCCCGACATCCCGCCGATCGTCTGCAGGCCCCACCCGAAAAAGAGCATCTCCTTGCCTCCCGGGATCGGGGCCGCCGCGCGCGCGATCAGGGCAAGAGCGCCCTCGGGTGTGACAGCGGCCTTCGCTCCCGCGTAGTCGAAGCGCCGGGCGAGCGAGGGTCCCGGGGCGGGCTCGGACGGCTCGGCGGCGCCCATGCGCAGCGAGGCGTGAATGGCGGCGAGGATGCGCGCGCGATCGTCGGTGAAGTCCTGCCGGAGCTTCAGGTGCGAGTCAAACGACAGCACCGCGACGCGGTCGGACGGAAGGAGGGTCTCGAGGAACCGCCGCGCCTCGAGCCCCATGCGGAGGAGGCCGATCAGCCGCGACGTCGTGTAGTCGGTCTGGAAGAAAAAGATGAGGAGGCGCCCGGGCGGCGTCTCCAGCACTCGCGTCTCACTTCCGGGGGGATCGGCGGACGGCGGCACCCCGGGCGCGCCCGCGGGCACCTCGGGCTCTCCGGCGGGAATCCAGTCGGCGGACTCCAGGGGGACGGACACGCCGTCGACTTTGAGCTCGAAATCGGCGGGACGAAGCCCCGGGATCGCCTGTCCGCGGGTGTCGGTGACGTGCGCGTCCACGATCACGCGCTCGACGCGCGCCTCCTCGCGATAGGTCCCGGGCCGCGACGGGTCCGCCCGGGCCTGGGCGGCCAGGCGGCCGGGGTAGAGCGAGCCCGCGAGGAAGAGCCACAGCACCGCCGTTGCCGAGGGGCGCACGTCCGGAGTCCCGATGAGTTTCACCGCATGGCGTCTTCGCAATTTCAGGGGCTCCCGCAGACCCGCCCCGGTCCGGAGAAAACGCGCGATCCATCACGCGTGGGCGCGAGTGGACATCGACCTCCGGGAACGATCTCACGAAGGGGGGAACAGAATCCCGTTCGATACACTCCGCGCGGAGGCCCGCGGCGGGAGGCGGGAAGAAATGTCACAGCCGTCAGATGCGGAGCAGCGGCCTTTTTCGGAGGGATACGCAACGCTCGAGGCCCTCCATGCCCTGTCGCTCGTGTGGAACGCCTCGCCGCCGATGCAGAGACTCGGCGCCCGGCTCGCGTTCGAGCGGGTCGACAGGGTCCGCGCGATCCTCGATCCGGTCGAGCCGTATCACCGCGGAGGGTTCGGCACGGATGCCGTCAACGGCGCGGTCCTGGCGGGGCTGTTCGATCTCGTGATTGGAACGGTCGGCTGGCTCGCGCGGCCGGACGCCCGCTCCGCCACGGTCTCGCTCTCGATGCTTTTCCTCCGCCCCACGCGGGGCGGCCTCGTAGTCGCAGAGGCGCGGCTCCTGCGGTCGGGCATGAACCTGATGTTCGCGGCGGCCGAGATCTCGGGAGAAGACGGCCAGATCACCGCCCGGTGCGACGGGACGGTCGCGCTCGCGCGCGGCAAGACCTCGGGCGAGGATTTTTCCGAGAGGATGCGGGGGAAGGAAGTTGAGAGTTGAACCGTCAAGGCTCAACCGTCAACGCTCAACCACCGCCCAGGCGTTTCGCCGCCTCGCGGATCCTGCCCGCGCAGATGTCGATCGTCGCGGCGGTTCTCGCGATCTCGCGGTTGACGTCGTTCCACTGCTTCTCCTCGATAGCCTCCCGGACGGCCGGCAGCGTCTTCACGTCGTAGCCGGTGTAGAAGCCGGGCGCGTAGAGAAAGTGCCGGAACCACGGCCGTCGCGGGAGGCCTTCCTGCCGGAGCATTCCGCGCTCGACGGAGCGGACCAGCGCATTGACGGCGGACAGCCGCGCGGGGTCCGTCCCGGGTCCGGCGGCCGCCGCCCGCTCGAACTCCCTCGCGGCACGCGCCAGGTTGTCGGACGCGTTTTCCAGCGGCGAGAAGTCGAAAAACGGGACCGGCGGCTCCCGTTTCTCCTCGGCGAGAGGCTCGCGCGGATCTTCGACGGCCGAGAACACGCCCTCCTCGATACGCCGGGTCTTCTCCTCGTTTGCCTCACGCCTCTCGGCGGCCAGCTCACGCAGCTCCTTCACGTACGTTCCGACGGTGTCCGCGAGACTGGTGAAATCGAACGGGAGGAGGTCGGCACCGGCGAGCCGGAGCGTCAGCAATCCGGTGGTCTGTGCGAGCGCGCGGCCGTAGACGAATTCGCCGTCGGAAAAACGCGTGTACCAGGAGAAGTCGTCGTAGATCGAGTGATACACGCCGCCCCCCCCTTCTCCGCCGTAGCCGAGGTTCAGCGACGGGATGCCGAGATGCTGCAGAAAAGGCGTAAAATCGGAGCCGGAGCCGAGCGCCGAGATCCGCAGATTTTTCCGCTCCCGGACCTCGCGCCTCTCCTCGGCGTTTTTGGAGTCCTCGATGCGCCGGAGCCGGGCGCGCTTGCCGACGGAAATCTTTTTCTCGGGATCCTCGACATCGCCGGCGACCTCGTTGACGAGGCTCTCCAAGGAATGTGACCCGCCGACGCCGAGATATCCCCGGCCGTTCGAGTCGGTGTTGATGTAGGCCACGGCTTTCGCGCTCAACTCTTCCGCGTGCGTCTCGACCCACTCGGTCGAGCCGAGCAGGCCCGGCTCCTCGCCGTCCCACGCACAGAGGACGATCGTGCGCTTGGGCCGCCAGCCCGCTTTCACGAGGGCCCCCAGGGATCGCGCCTCTTCGAGCAGAGCGGCGAGGCCGCTGACCGGGTCGCTCGCGCCGTTGACCCACGCGTCGTGATGGTTCCCCTGGATGACCCACTCGTCCGGCCAGACCGAACCCTCGATTCGCGCGATGACGTCGTGAGCCGGCACCATCTTCCAGTCAAACGCGACCTTCAGATGAACCGTTGCGGGGCCGGGGCCGAGGTGGTACGAG
>JBBQDF010000214.1:0-5469 GCA_038319475.1 Thermoanaerobaculia bacterium | reverse complement strand
CCGGGCCCCCCCCCCCCCCCCCCCCGGGGGGTGGGGGTCGGGGGCCCCCCCGCCCCGTCCCCTATGCCGCGGCGGCGACGTTAAAAGGGCCACCACTTCGCCGGGATGTTCTTCGCGATGTCGTTGTAGAGCACGACGGTCATCAGCGCGAGGATCATCAGAAACCCGAGCTGGAGGATCCGCTCCTTCACGCGCAGCGAGAAGTCGCGGCGGACCAGGCCTTCGATCGTCAAAAGGAAGAGGTGCCCGCCGTCGAGCACCGGGATCGGCAGCAGGTTGAAGATGCCGAGCTGAAGGGACACGGCGGCCATCAGGGCCACGAGCGGGACCGCGCCGGTGCGCGCCGCGTCGCCCGAGAACTTCGCGATGTCGAGCGGCCCGGACATGGTTTTCATGCTCGCGCGGCCGCGGAAGAGCCGCCCGAGCACGGAAAAGGTCGTCCGGGTGTCCGTGCCGATGCGCCTCCACGCTTCAACGAGCGCCTGCTGCAGCGGAAAACGCTCGAGGACTTCGGGCAGATCCGCGCCCACCTGGACTCCCACCTTCCAGCTGTCCCCCTCCTTGCGCGGGGTCACGGACGCGACGCCCGGCTTCCCCTCCCGGTGAAAGGCGACCGGAAACGGCCCGGGCGCGGAGGCGGAGACCGCCGAAACGAATTTGTCGAAGATCTCCTCGGGCGCGCCGCGGATCGGCCGGTCGCCGATCGAGTCGATCACGTCCCCCGGCTTCAATCCCGCCTTCGCCGCGGGAGAGCCGGAGACCACGACCGCGACTCTCGGCTGGACGTTGCGGCCGGCATCCGGCAGCAGTCCGACGTCGCCCAGATCGTGCGAGCCGACCGCACGGGGAACCACCTTCAGGAACACGCCGGAACCGTTGCGGTCGACTTCGACGTCGAGCTTCTCGCGGGCGTTCATCAGGAACGCATACTGCGCGTCGCGCCAGCGGGGTGTCTCGCGGCCCGCGATCGAGACGATGCGGTCGCCCGGCCGGAACCCGGCCTCGGCGCCGGCGGATTTCTCCTCGACGATCTTGACGATCGCCGGCTGCAGCTCGTACGCGGGCACGCGAACTCCCAGAGCGAACACCGCCGTGTGGAGCACGAGCGCGAGGACGAAGTTCATGAGGGGACCGGCCAGGAGGATCAGTGCCCGCTGCCACCGCTTGCCGACGGGCCGCGCGTCGACCGACGTGCCCTCGGCCAGCGTCGACTCGTCGGGCCCGAGACCCACCACCCGCACGTACCCGCCCAGCGGAATCGCCGAGACGCGGTAGTCGGTCCCCCGGCGCTTGACTCCGAAGAGCCGCTTGCCGAAGCCGATCGAGAAAACTTCCACCGGAAAGCGGAAGGCCTTCGCCACGGCGAAGTGGCCGAACTCGTGCACGACCACGAGCACCGAGAGGACGACGATCAAGGCGAGGGTGTTTCCGACGATGGTCAAGCGGATGCTCCGTTTCTCGTTTTTTACTTGTTAGTTCGCCACCGCGGCGCGAGACCGGCGGTGGATGATTTCCGAGGCCCGGCGACGCGCCATTCCGTCGATCTCCTCCGCTTCGTCGAGGGTCGCCGGGGCACCGACCGGGCCTGCCGCCGCCGCCGTCTCTGAAACGACGGAAACGATCTCCGGGAACGAAATCTTCCCCTGAAGGAACGCGGCAACCGCCACCTCGTTCGCCCCGTTCACGACCGCGGGCATCCCCCCGCCCGCCCGCAGCGCGTTCAAGGCGAGCTCGACGGCGGGATATCTGTCCGCTTCGAGCTCGAAGAATTCGAGCCGCTTGATGGAAATCAGATCGAGGCGCCCGAAGCGATTGGGAAGGCGCTCGGGATAGTTCAACGCGTAAGCGATCGGAAACTTCATGTCGTTTTTCGCGAGCTGGGCGATCAGCGAGCCGTCTTCGAACTCCACGAAGGAATGAATGACGGACTGCGGGTGGAGCACGACGCCGATCCGCTCTGCGGGCAGGCCGAAGAGGAAGTGCGCCTCGATGATCTCCAGGCCCTTGTTCATCATGGTCGCCGAATCAATCGAAATCTTCGGCCCCATCTTCCACGTCGGGTGAGCGAGGGCATCCTCGACGGTGATCGCGTCGAACGTCGATAGGTCCCGCTCCCGGAACGGGCCGCCGGAGGCGGTCAGGATGATCCGCTCCACTTCGCAGGCGCGGCCGCCGCGCATGGCCTGGTGAATCGCGCTGTGCTCGGAGTCTACGGGAAGGATCTCGGCGCCGCTCTTCTTCGCCTCGCGGAGGATGAGCTCTCCGGCGACGACGAGCGTCTCCTTGTTCGCTAGGGCGAGCCGCTTGCCCGCCTTGACCGCCGCGTACGCGGACCGCAGCCCGAGAGCGCCGACCAGTGCCCCCACCACGACTTCCGAAGCGGCGTCGGAGGCGACCTCTTCGAGCCCCTCCGGGCCTGTCACGATGCGCAGGCCCTTCCGGCCAGGCAGGAGCGCCTTCAGCCGCGCCGCCTCCTCGGGCCCGGAGACCGAGACGAGCTGCGGGTCGTGCGCCTCGATCTGCTCCGCCAGCTTCTCGACGGACCGCCCGGCGGCGAGCGCGACGACCCGGAAGCGGGCCGGCGAAGCGGCCGCGACGTCGAGCGCCGAGCGGCCGATCGAGCCGGTCGAACCGAGGACCGCGAGCGTTTTCATGGAACCGGAGATTATAGAAGGAGCGCGCAGACCGCGCGGCCCCAGGCGGAAGGCCGCCCGCGCGACCGCGGCCGGCCCGCCTGCTTCAAAGTCTGTTTCCTTGCCGCGCGAAGGCGCCTGACGAAGGGCGCCGGTTAGGATCATGGGAACTGACAACGGATACCTGACTGCCCTTAAACTCGCTCCTCATGATCGACCGCGAAATTCTGGCTCTTCCCGGAACACGGGAACGGGAGCTCTTGGACGAGATGGACCTCGGCCGCCTGCCGCGGCACATCGCGATCATCATGGACGGGAACGGCCGCTGGGCGAAACAGCGCGGCTCGCCGCGCGTGGAAGGTCATCGCGCCGGGATCACCTCGGTGCGCGAGGTGGTCGAGACCTGCGCCCGGCTGAAGCTCGACGCTTTGACTCTCTACGCTTTCTCCGTCGAGAACTGGAAACGGCCGAGGTTCGAGATCGTCACGCTGATGTCGTTGCTCAAGGAGTACTTGAACCGCGAGCTCGCGAACCTCCTGAAGAACGACATCCGGTTCCGGGTGGTCGGCCGCATGAACGAGCTCGACGCCTCCGTCCAGAAGGAGCTCTCGAAGGGCCTCGCGGCGACTTCGTCCTGCCGCGGCATGACGTTCAACATCGCGCTCAACTACGGCGGGCGCACCGAGATCGTCGACGCCTGCCGGTCGCTCGCTCAAGACGTCGGCGCGGGCCGCCTCTCCCCCGAACAGATCGACGAGGAGACGCTCGGATCGCGGCTCTCTACCGCCGGTCTGCCCGACCCGGACCTTCTGATCCGGACGAGCGGCGAGATGCGGGTCTCGAACTTCCTCCTGTGGCAGATCGCCTACAGCGAGATCTGGGTCACGCCCACTCTGTGGCCGGACTTCCGCAAGCTGCACCTCTTCGAAGGGATCCTCGAGTTCCAGAAGCGCGAGCGCCGCTACGGCGGCGTGATCGACGGCGGCCGGGAATCCGAATCCGGCGAGGCGGCGGGGTGAGCGGCGCCCCGCGCGCAGCGCGGAAAGGACGCCGCGTCGTATTCGGGGGCGCGCATCCCACGCGCGCCCGAATACGCTCAAGAGCAGCGCCTCTCGACCATGCGCGGCTTCGCGCCTCACGCCTCACCCCTCACCCCACACGCTCTTGGCGTTGAAACGCGAGCTCGCGGCGGCGGTCGCGATCCCGATCGTTCTCGGGATCCTCTTCTTTCTTCCTGCGCTGGTGTTCGACGCCCTCGTCGCGGCGGTGGCGCTCGCGGCGCTCTGGGAGTTTTATCGGATGGCGGAAAAGACCGGCCATCCCGTGGCGAAGACCGTGGGTCTCACGGGAGGGGCGGCCGCCCTCGCGGCCCTGACGGGGGCGACGGTTGCCGGGCATGATCGGGCGGCCTCCTTCTGGCCCATCCTCTTCGCCATCCTCGCCCTCGTCTTTCTCCTTTCGATGGCGCCCCTCCTTTCGGGAGTGCCTCCCCCGCAGTCGCTCGCGGGCGCCGCGTCCACACTCTTCGGGATCGCATCGATCGCGATTCCGGCCGGCGCCATGTGCTACCTGCGAGCGTTCTCGCCCTACGCGGTGCTGTTTCTGTTTCTCATCGTCTGGAGCTGCGATTCCGCCGCGTATTACGCCGGGCGGCGGTTCGGCCGGACGAAGCTCGCGCCGGTGGTCTCTCCCAACAAGACCTGGGAAGGGACGATCGGAGGACTCGTCGGCGCCACCGCCATCGGCGCGGCCGCGGGGACGTGGTGGCTGCTGCCGGAGCTCGGTCCGGTCTCCGGCGCCCTCGCCGGCGCCCTGGTGTCCTCCGCCGGCCAGATCGGAGACCTCGTCGAGTCGCTCTGGAAACGAGGGGCGGGAGTGAAGGACTCGGGGACTTTCCTTCCGGGTCACGGAGGTTTCTACGACCGGATCGATTCGCTGCTGTATGCCGGACCCGTACTGGCCGCGATTCTGATGTGGGGCGTCCGGCGCTAGGTCTTTTTCCCAACGCCCTCTCGGCGCCGTTTCTCGTGATCGCGGTTAGATCGGGGCGCGGAATCTCGGGGCACTCGTTCGCCAGAGCGATTTCACTTCCCGCCCGCGACTAGCTTCTGGAACCGGGGGTTCCGGCGCAAGGTGTCGAAGTTGGGATCGATCCTGAGCCAGCCGGGTGAGAGGAAGTAGGGGATCTTCAAGAGCGGCTCCAGCTTGTCGATCGCCTTTTCCGGCTCCCCGACGAGCATGTAGATGCGGGCCTGCTGATGCTGATAGTAGGGACCCGAGTACGCGTCTCTGGTTATCCGGTGGATTCCGGCTTCGCGCTCCGCCTCCCGGATGGCTTCCTCTTTGCGCCCCAGATACGCGAGAGCGAGCCCGAGAAGGATGTGACGCTGGTCGTCGGGCGTCCGGAGAAGCTGCTCCTGGAACGCCTTTCGCGCCACTTCTGCGGCGGTCCGCGCGTTTGCGGCCTCCCCCTTCAGGGCGTACGCCTGAGCCATGCAAAGGCCCCAGCCCCCACGGTCCTCGTCGAACGCACTCGGTGTCAAACGCAGGAGAAGGCCGCGCTGCTCTTCATCGAGGACCCAGACGAGGTCCCAGTAGATCGCGAGGTAGCTCACGAGCGCCGTCGGCTCGACCTCCTTCGGCGCGGCGCGGAGCACGGCCCGCGCGCCGGCGAGGTCTCCCTGGACCAGAAACGTCATGGCCTTGAGCTCGTTCAGATAGAGGTGAGACGGCGCGAGAGCGAGGCCCCGGTCGATCGACTGGCGCGCCTCGGTCCCGCGCCTCAGCCAGAGGAGCTCCTCGCCGAGCCGGCTCTGGGTGAGGACGGATCGGGGAT
>JBBQDF010000213.1:0-5506 GCA_038319475.1 Thermoanaerobaculia bacterium | reverse complement strand
CAGGAGCGACGCGACGAGCGCCACGACCATGACGGTCAGGAGCCCGAGCTCGAGCATCGCGTGTCGAAAGGGGACTTCCTCCATCGTTTTCTCGGCCGAAACCGCGAGTTGAGCGGTGACGATCAGGATCCGCCGCGTCGCGGCGATGAGGCCGACGACGAGAAAGGGCTCCGGCACGAGGGCGTGCTCCTGAAACGAGACCTTTACCGTGTAGAGGAGCTCGATGATCATGAGCACCAGGAGGATTCGATCGAGAACGCCGACGATTTCGGCCGGCGAAGCTCCCGATTGCAGGCTCTTCACCAGGGCGGCGGCGCCGCCGACCACGAGCGCTCCGGCGCTGACGGCGAGGAGAAGTCCGAGGCTGACGTACACGACGTCTTCGGCAACGGTAAACCCGACGGCGATGAACCCGCGGAGCGCGCCCGCGGGCTTTTCCACCCGGGTCGTCCCGCTCTCCGGATCCCGCTGCCTGGTCATCTTTTCTCCTGAAGTTAAACCGCCATTCTATTTGTACCGCCTTCGTCGACCCGTTGACGGGAAAAGAACGCTCCGGACCTCGCATTGGCACCGGCCCGCATCGCCGTCCGTCGAGGTTGACACGAACTGCCTTAGAGAATAGCTTATTTGGTAAGTGACTATGAAACGCACCCGGACGGCTGGCCGACGGCCGAGGGTCATCGGCCGCCATCGGCTGTCGGGAGAGATCGTGGGGCGGCTGGTCCGCCGCCACAGCACCGCCGCCGTGCTCTTTCACCAAGGGGTCGCGGAGCACCTGGGGCTTGGCCCGGCCGACCACAAGTGCCTCGACCTGCTGCGCGAGCGCGGAACCATGACGGCCACCGACCTGGCGGCGATCACCGGCCTGACGAGTGGGGCGGTCACCGGGGTGGTCGCGAGGTTGGAGGAGAGCGGATACCTGCGCCGCGAGCCGGACGCCCACGACGGCCGCAGGCAGACGCTGTTTCCGTCAACGGAGCGCGAGCGGGAGATCCAGGAGGTGTTCGGCCCGATACGAGGAGATCTGACCGCGTTGCTCGACACATTCGACGCTCACCAGCTGACCGGCATCGCCGGGTTCCTCGCTGCAGCCACCGACCTCGCCTACCGTCACCTGGCCCTGCTCCGCGCTCCATCGCTCCGCCGGCCAGGTTCCGCGCAAAAGACAGCGAAAAAGTCCCGGCCATGACACCGGCCCTGACTCGGCTCAACTTCACCGCGCATGTCACCTCTTCGGTCGCCTGGATCGGGGCGGTCGGCAGCTTCCTTGTGCTGAGCATCGCCGGAATTCGCGGCCGGGATGCGGAGACGGTGCGCGGTGCCTACGTGGCGATGAACCTGATCGGCCAGTTTCTCATCGTTCCGTTGAGTCTTGCGGCGCTCGTCACAGGAATCGTCCAGTCCCTCGGGACGCGGTGGGGCCTGTTCCGGTTCTACTGGGTCGTGGTGAAATTCGCGCTGACGATCGGTGCGACGATTCTCCTGCTCCTCCACCAATTCACCGCGGTGGCGGCAGCGGCGAAACGCGTCTCCGGAGGCGCTGCGGGAGCATTCCCCGACGTCGGTCAGGTTGGGGTGCAACTCCTGGCGGACTCTGGCGTCGCCGTTCTGGTGCTGCTCGTGATCACGACGCTGGCGGTGTACAAGCCGTGGGGCAGAACTCCCTTCGGGCTCCGTCAGCAGCGGCAGGAAGGCATGCGACGCTCGGCGGATTCGTCCGCTCGTTCGTCGTCGCTCGATTCGCTACAGGAAACGGCTGCGGGCACGAGCCTGGGACTGAAGATTTTTCTGTCGCTCGTCGCGGCGATCGTAACGGCGTTCGTTCTGTTGCACCTCGCGGGCGGAGGTCTCGGGAACCACGGTCACTAGCAGGCTGCTGAAAAAGGGTGTGGGATGGCGTTGCGAGCGCCGCGGGGTCGGATGCAAGGCGCCGCGACGAAGGCGATGCAGTTCGCATCCGTCGCCCCACAAGGGCGACACAAGCTTGCCGAGCGGGAACGTCATGCGGACGGCCCCGTGCCGCCGCAACCCGCAGGGTGGACAGGCTTTTGCTCGCGCCATAAGAAAGCGATCCTGGAGTGCCGACATGGTGGGTCGATGCGAAAAAGAAATCGACGGCGAATGCAAAAGCCTGGACACGACACCCGCAGGCTTTTTTCAGCAGCCTGCTAGGTCCCCTGCTCGATCCGGGAGTCGACTCGAGGGATCACGGGGCCAGCTCGAGACTCCCCGAAACAGGATGCGCTCGCTCGATCCGCAGGTCTCCGGCGGGGTCTTGCCAGTCTGCTCTCTGGCGCCGAAAAGGACTCAGCAGGATCTTTCCGATGGTCACGTCCGCCTCGCGCCGGTAAGCGGGGACCCCGATCTCGACCTCCGACTGCGGGACGGAGAGGACCGCGGTTCCATGAAGGTAATCCCAGACGGACAGGAGGCTCGACCAGTTGCTGTCCGTTTCGTTTCGCCAGTCCGAATGGTGAATCCCGTGCATGCGCGGCGTCACGACGATCCTCACGAGAACGCGCTCGAGAGCGAGCGGAAGGCGCGTGTTCGAGTGGTGGAACAGGATCGAAACGAACAGAAGCAGCTGGTAGATCCAGATCGCGGCCGGATTCGGTCCGATCGCGAGGATCTGAAGAAGGCGCCATCCGACGGACAGCGTCATTTCCGCGAAGTGAAATCGCAGCGCCGTCGAAGCATCCATGTCGCGGTCGATGTGATGAACGAGGTGGAATCTCCAGAAAAAGCCGACGCGGTGATTGAGCCGGTGCCAGTGCCAGAGCGTGTAGTCCATGAGGAGGATCCCGAGGACGAGGGCCACCGCCGGCGGCAGATCGACGAGTCTCAGAATTCCCCATCCGTGCCTCTCTCCCCACGCGGCGACCGGCGCGATGAGCGGCGCCTGCAGCAACGTGATCACCGCGAGCGAGAGGCCGCCCATCGTCACGTTGCGGGCGGTCCGCCGGAGCCTCGATTCGACCCGGTCGCGGAGAGGCCGCGCGGTTTCCGTCAGGGCCATCGCCAGAAACGCGAACGCCACTACCGCACCTGTAATGGCCATCGATCTCGCGGGCATTCCATAGAGTAACGCCCTCTTCGGCGTTCGTTCCTCCTTGAAGACTCGGACGTTCGCTAAAATCCGAAGCGAGGGGATCCACATGGCGGCTTCCGAGGACTGCGGCTGTTCTGTCGAAGACAAGGAAATCGGGTCGTGTTACTGCGCCCTCGAACCGCTCGTCCAGGCCGTCGGACGGCGACACGCGCTGCAGGTCTTGAACGTGATCGCGGACGGAGAGCAGACCCACTTCAATGAGATCCAGGAGCGTCTCCGAGGCCTGTCCTCCTCGACGCTCGCGGAGCGCCTGCACGAGCTCGAAAGGGTGGGCCTCATCCTTCGCCGCATCGAGACCGAAGAACCGCTCCGGTCCGAATACCGGCTCACCGGAAAGGGCCGGACGCTTCGGGAATCTCTCCGCCGGCTCTTTCTCTCGCCCGAACGGCAGAACCAGGATCGAGGGCCGGACCGCCCGACCTAAACCTCGGGCGGGATCGCGTCGATGACCTGAAGGAAGCCGGTCAGGCCGACGCGGTCGAGGTCCCGGCGGGGGGCGAAGACGTAGACGATCACCGCCCGGGACTGGACGAGGAACTTGATTCCGTCCCAGAAGCGATTGACGTCGCTCTGGTCCAGGCGGAGCAGCTCCTCCGCGGCCTGGGGCTTCATCGCGAGCGCCACTGGAATCCGCTCGAACAGGAGGAAGTGGGACTTTCGAACCGAGATGCCCCGGGCGGTCCTCGTTACGATCAGGCCCGTCGAATCCGAGGGGCTCTCGACAACGGAAAAAGAGGCCGTCTCCCCCAGGGGACCGAAGATGTCGGGATTGCGCTCGGCCCAGGCCTGCCAGCGGCTGGGCTCGACTAAGGGTCCACGATAGGCGAACCCGAGGAAAAACCGCGGAATGCGAGCGGGTCCTCGAACCGCGGCGAACTCGAGCGCGCCGAGAAGCACGATCCCCGCGGCCGCGACTCCCCACGACGGCCTTCTCACGGGGGGCATCTTTAGCACGAAATCCGATAGACTGAGTTCCGGGGAGGTCGCCATGCAGAGACCGGCCAAGAAGGCGCTCGCGTTCACCGGACTGTTTCTCGGAGCCGCTCTCTCGGTGGCTCTGGCGTCCAAGCCCAAACCGAAGGATTGCGACTCCTGGAAGTGCGGCCCGAGCTGCGCTCCCGCCAAGTACGCGGCGGGGCGGGTTCCTCCGGTCCTGCTGCCCCTCTACGGGTCACAGCTGTACGGAGCCGTCGTGACCGAGGGCGGCCTGGGCCTTCTGGCGTTTGGTCTCGTGCGGGTCGCGTCGGCGCGGCGCCGCCGCGAGCGCGCGACGTCGGCCCCGGCGCTCCAGCCGTCGGAGCCGGCGAAGAGCTGAGCCGGTGATGCGATACCCGCGGACCGCCACGATCTTTTTCCTCGCGATCGCCATCGCTGCCTCACTCGCGGCGGGTCCTCCTCCGGCCCCGTCGCCTCCCGCCGACCCGGTCATCTGCGTCGTGTGCGGCGACTACACGTTTCCGCGCAAGGACGCCACGGCAGCCACGTACGAGGGGGAGAAGATTTCTCTCTGCAGTCTCCGGGAACTCGACCTCATCCGCGCAAACCCGAACAAATATGTCTGGGCTCAGGACCCGGTCAGCGGAACCAGAGTGAACAAGATCCACACCCGCTTCACCGCCGACCAGATGGTCTCGGTCAAAAAGAAGAACGGCAAGATCGAGACCTGGCCGCGCCGATTCTTCTTCGAGTCCGAAAAGACCCGGGCCGCCTTCGTGGAGGCCCCCGCCAAGTGGCTGAAGGAGCCCTACCCGGGGTAGTGTCGCTTCGGAAATCCGAAGCGCGATTGACCCCGTTCAGCAGGCGCCGGATACTCCCCCGGTCGGCTCTCGCTGGAGAAGGAGGAGACGCATGGATCCGATGACGCTCTGGAAGATTTCGTGGGCTATCGGGGCTCTGGTCGTCGTCATCGTGGCAGTCCTTCTCCTCGTCATCATTGCCGCCGCGCGGAGCATCGACAAGCGCGCCAACGAGATCTGGCTCGCGGGCAAGCAGATCGCCGCGAACACGGTCTCGATCTGGATGCTCCAGAAGACCAATGTCGTCGCGGGCGACATCCTGACGACGGCCAAGGGCATCGCGGCCGGTGCCGGCGCCATCGACGCCAAGCTTTCCGATCTCGCCGGCGGAGGTCGGTGAGGTGCCCGCCGTCCTCATAGCGACACTGGTCTACCTCGGGATCCTCGTGGCGGTCCTCGCCGTGGGCCTGATTCTGATCGCCTGGTATCTGACCGCGACCGCGAAGGCGATACGGGAGATTCGCGACGCGCTCGCGAAAGTCGAGACGGACACCCGGCCGCTCGGCGCATCGCTCGAGCAGGTCAACGGCGCGCTCTCCCAGCTCGGCGGGGGGCTCGGCTCCGTCCTTCAGTGGCTCGTCCTCGCCGACGGCAGTCTCGG
>JBBQDF010000212.1:0-5527 GCA_038319475.1 Thermoanaerobaculia bacterium | reverse complement strand
TTGACGGTTCCGCGGCGCGGGGGGGACGACGTCGTGACCGGCGTTCTCTCCCTCTTCTCTCCGCTCGGGTTTCTCGAGGAGGGAAAAAACCTCGTCGCGTGTTTCCGGGAGGGCGGCACCGCTCTGCGCGCCGCGGCCGCTCTGACTGCCCGCGGGATCGCCTCCGACGTCGTGACCGACATCGCGGAGGGAGATCCCCTGGAGGCCTTCCGCGCCGCCTCACGACCCTTCCCGGTAGGGGAACGGTTCTGGATCGACCCCGGAGACCCGTCCGACTCCGTGGCACCCGCGGGGAAGATCGCCCTCCGGCTGCCCGCCTCGCGCGCGTTCGGCACCGGCGGTCACGAATCGACGCGGCTCGCTCTGCTCGCTCTGGCGGAGGAGCCACCCGAGCATCTCCGCGTCCTCGATGTCGGAACGGGTTCCGGTGTCCTCGCGCTGGCCGCCGCGTCGCTCGGCGCCCGATGCGCGGTCGGGCTCGACCTCGACGCGGACGCCGTCTTCGTGGCCCGCGAGAACCTGAGAAGGCACGAATTTGGAGCGCGCGTCGCCCTCGTCGCGGGGCCGATCCCGGCGGTAACGGGCCGCTTTCCGCTCGTCGTCGCGAACATGCTGCCGGAGGAGTTCTTCCAGATCCGCAGGCACGTTCTCGCCCGTGTCGAGTCGCGGGGGCGGCTGATCCTCTCCGGAATTCCGCTCGAGCGTGAGGGCGAGGTGGTCGCGCTGTTGCGCTCCCCGCAATTTAGCCTCGGCGGGCGGCGCGCCGAGAACGAGTGGGTGTGCCTCTGTCTCGACCGCGCTTCATAGTTCCCGCGCTCCCGACGCCGGGCGAGCGAATCCCCCTTCCCGAGGAGGAACGCGCGCATGTCCGGTCCCGCAGGCTCGTGCCGGGGGACGATGTCGTCTTGATCGACGGCACCGGCGCCGAGGCGGACGCCCGCATCGTCACGGCCGGCCGCGCGGGCGTCGTCGTGAGCGTTTCGGTCATCCGTCCCCCGACGGATCCCGTCGGCGCTTTGTGGCTGGGCGTCGCGGCGGTGCGCCGGGAACGGCTGGCGTGGACCGCGGAAAAGGCGGGGGAGCTCGGCGTCGCGAGGCTCGTAATCGTGCACAGCGAGCGCGCACAGTCGTTCCGGGCGTCGCCGGATGCCGTTGCCCGGCTCGACCGGCTCGCGCGCGAAGCCGCCAAACAGTCCGGCGGCACGCGCTGGACCCGGTGCGAAGGCCCGATCCCGCTCGCCGACGCGGTCGCCTCCGCTCCCGGAGCTTTTCGCGCCGTCATCGATTTTTCGGGCGAGCTTTTCCCGCCCGACGGAGATTTCGATTCCGCCGCGCTCCTGATCGGACCCGAGGGCGGCTGGACGCCGGGCGAACTCGAAACCGCCCGCGCCGCCGGATGGAGGGCGCTACGACTCCCGACCCCGCTTCTCCGGACCGAAACGGCGGCCATTGCGGCGGTGGTCCTGACGCGCGCCGCGCTCGAGCGGCGTGCGCAGCGTGGCGACCGATAGCCGGTAACGCCGGAAGCGTACGAGATCGTTTTCGCTCAACGCTCACACGCTCAAACGCTCAACCCTGAACGCCCGCGCCCAATTCTCCTTCCGTCCATCGGCCGCTTGCGAGATAATTGCCTGCCCCCCAGAAGCCCCAATCGAACCATCGGAGGTCGCCGGATGTCCTACGAAGACGTAAAGAAAGTCTGGATGAACGGGAAGCTCGTGGACTTCGCCGACGCGAAGATTCACGCCTTCTCTCACGTCTTTCATTACGGCTCCGGGATGTTCGAAGGCCTCCGCGTCTACAAGACGAAGTCGGGGACCGCCGCCTTCCGCCTCGACGAGCACATCGAGCGCATGTACCACTCCTGCAAGGTTTACCGCATGGACGTCCCCTACTCCCGGTCCGAGTTCAAAGAGGCGATCTTCGAGACGATCCGGGCGAACGGATACGAAGACTGCTACGTCCGGCCCGTCGTCTATCGCGGCCTGGGCGCGCTCGGAGTGAACCCGTTCCGCAGCCCGGTTGAAATGCTCATTGCCGTGTGGAAGTGGGGCAAGTACCTGGGCGAAGAGGCGATCGAGAGCGGTGTGGACGTCTGCGTATCGTCCTGGAACCGGATGGCGCCCAATACGTTTCCCGCGATGGCCAAGGCCACCGGAAATTACTTGAACTCCGCCCTGATCAAGATGGAAGCGATCACCAACGGATATACGGAGGGGATCGCCCTGGACAACGCGGGACGCATCTCGGAGGGCAGCGGCGAGAATATCTTTCTCGTCTACGGGGGACGGCTCCTGACGCCGCCGCTCGCCGGTACCATCCTGCCCGGGATCACGAGGGACTCGATTATGACGCTCGCCCGCGACGCGGGCTATACGGTCGTCGAGCAGCAGATCGCCCGGGAGATGCTGTACATCGCCGACGAGGTGTTCTTCACGGGCACCGCCGCGGAAGTGACTCCTGTGCGCTCCGTCGACCGGATTCCCGTCGGGACAGGCTCCCGCGGACCCGTGACCGAGCGGCTCCAGCGGGAGTTTTTCGCGCTGCTCGCGGGCGAAACCGAAGACCGGTACGGCTGGTTGACCCCGGTGCCGGTGGAGACACCCGTCGAGCCTTGAGCCCTCCCCAGCGGCGCCCCGCGCAGCAGCGCGGAAAGGACGCCGCGTCGTTTTCGGGCGCGCGCGTCCCACGCGCGCCCGAAAATGCCAAAAGTCAGCGCCTCGCGATCAGGCGGTAATTTCTCCAAACCGCGACTCCAGAAGCGCCCGCACCGGCGAGTACCAGATTCCCCAGCGGCGCCCCGCGCAGCAGCGCGGAAAGGACGCCGCGTCGTTTTCGGGCGCGCGCGTCCCACGCGCGCCCCAAAATGCGAAGAGTCAGCGCCTCGCGACCAAGCGGTAACCTCCCCAAACCGCGGCTCCAGAACCGCCCGCACCGGCGCGTACGAGGCTCTCCGGCGGCGCCCGGAAATGCCCAGAATCAGCCCGCCAAACCGCCTCGCCGCTTCCCTTCCCCCGCAAACCGGCTTATCCTGATGTCAAAAGAGGCCAATTCATGCACATCAACGATCTCCTCAAGGTCGCCGTGGAGCGCAAGGCGTCCGACCTCCATCTGAAGGTGAGCGCTTTCCCCGTCCTCCGTGTCGACGGAGTGCTCACGCCGATGACGGACGTCCGACGCCTCATGCAGGAGGACACCATCGCGATGGCGTTCTCGATCATGTCGGCGCGTCAGAAGGAGAAGTTCAAGAACGACTACGAGATAGACATCGCCTACTCGGTCCCGAACCTGGGCCGGTTCCGGTGCAACATCTTCCAGCAGCGGGGCACCGTGGGCCTCGTCCTCCGCGTCATTCCCGCCCGCATCTTGAGCGTCCGCGAGCTGCTCCTCCCGCCCGTCCTCGAGAAGATCTGCTCCGAGCAGCGCGGCCTGGTTCTCTGCACGGGGACGACCGGTTCGGGCAAGTCCACCTCGCTCGCCGCGATGATCGACCACATCAACACGATCCGCAACGAGCACATCATGACGATCGAGGACCCGATCGAATTCCTGCACCGCGACAAGAAGTCGATCATCAACCAGCGCGAAGTCGAGGTCGATACGAAGGGCTTCGGGGTCGCGCTGCGAAGCGCCCTCCGCCAGGACCCCGACGTCATTCTCGTCGGCGAAATGCGCGACTACGAGACGATCGAGACCGCTTTGACGGCCGCGGAAACCGGCCATCTCGTCTTCTCGACCCTTCACACCCTGGATGCGACGGAGACCGTCAACCGCATCATCTCGGTCTTCCCGCCCCACCAGCAGAAGCAGATCCGCCTGCAGCTCGGCGCGGTTTTGAAAGCGGTCATCTCGCTGCGCCTCATGCCGCGCGCGGACGGACTCGGGCGCGTTCCGGCCGCGGAGATCCTGATCCGCACGGCGTACGTCCGCGAGTGCATCGAAAACAAGGAGAAGACGAAGCTCATCAAGGACGCGATCCAGGCGGGCACCTCGCAGTACGGCATGCAGACGTTCGACCAGTCGCTCTACACGCTCTACAAGTCCGGGCTGATCACCCTCGAAGAAGCCCTGAAGCGCGCGACGAACGCGAACGAGTTCAAGTTGAAGATCCAGGGCATCCAGTCGACCTCCGACCTCGCCAGAGAGGAGATGGACGCCGAGCTCGAGGCTCCCTCGGACTTCAACCCTCTCGCGGAGGAAGAGTCTCCCTTCGATTTCAGCCGCCAGGGCAATCCGGGGCACGGCCGGGGCTGAGGACGGCGCCGGGAGCCGAGCGACCACCGGGAGCGAGACGGCCGCGGTACTCCGCGGTCAACTGATTTCGGGAGCCGGGAATCGGCGCCGCCACGGCGGTCGATTGGGTATCTTTACTCCGTGCGCTCCACACGGCCCAGGGCTCCTGTTGATCCCGCGTCGGAAACCGCCGTCAAGACCGTCGCCCTGCGGCTCTTGACCGTGAGGCCCCGCGGGTCCGAGGACCTCGCCCGGACGCTCGAGCGTCGGGGCTTCGAACGCGCCGCGGTCAGAGCCGCGCTCGAGCGCCTCGTCCGGGATGGATGGCTGGACGACGTCGCCGCCGCCCGGTCCCTCGTCCGCGGGCGGTCGGGCCGGTACGGGCGCGCCCGGATCGCGCGGGAGCTCTCCGCGCTCGGTTTCCCGAAGGAAGTCGCGGACGCCGCGCTCGACTCGGAAGTCGGTTCGGAACAAAAGGCGCTCCGCCGCGCGTTTGACGTTCTCTGGCGTCGGACGGAGGGGCTCGAGGCCGCCGCGCGGCGCCGGCGCGTCCTGGGTGCCCTGTCTCGCCGGGGTTTCCCGGTCCACGCGATCTCTGCAATGATGAAAGGCTCTCATGACGAAGAGGAACTGGACATCGACTGAGGTTCGCGAAGCATTCCTGAAGTATTTCGAGGAGCGCGGGCACCGGCGCGTTCCGTCCTCATCGCTCATCCCCGCCGAAGACCCGACGCTTCTTTTCACCAACGCCGGGATGAACCAGTTCAAGGACGTCTTCACCGGGCGCGAAAGACGCGACTACTCGCGGGCGTCGAGTTCGCAGAAATGCGTCCGCGCGGGGGGCAAGCACAACGACCTCGACAACGTCGGGTATACGGGGCGCCACCAGACCTTCTTCGAGATGCTCGGAAACTTCTCGTTCGGCGATTACTTCAAGAAAGAGGCGATCGCGTTCGCCTGGGAGCTGATGACGTCAGCGGACGCCGGTTACGGTCTGGAGCCCGGGCGGCTCTGGGCGACCGTCTACACGGACGACGACGAGGCGGCGCGGCTCTGGGAGGCCTTCCTTCCGAGAGAGCGGATCCTGCGCTTTGGAGAGAAGGAGAATTTCTGGTCGATGGGGGAGACGGGCCCGTGCGGTCCCTGCAGCGAGCTCCACTATTACCAGGGAGAGAACCCCGAAGATCCCGCGAAGAATCGCCCCGAGCTCGTCAACGGCGAGGGCGACACGACGATGGAGGTCTGGAACCTCGTCTTCATGCAGTTCGAGCGCGACGCGTCCGGCGCCATGACG